>JAEZFF010000073.1 GCA_023417635.1 Bacillota bacterium
TCCAGTGCGGAAGTCGCTACGCCGCCCGCGTTGGAAGCTTTGCCCGGCGCGTAAAGAATCCCGTTCTCCTGCAGATATTTTGCAGCTTCCGGTGTAGTCGGCATATTGGCGCCTTCGGCCACTGCAAAAACGCCGTTTTTAACAAGCTGCTTTGCGTCTTCCAGCTGCAGTTCATTCTGTGTAGCGCATGGCAGGGCAATGTCGCACGGAACGCTCCAAACGCCTTTACCCTCATGGTACTGTGCGTGCGGGTGGCCAGCCTGATATTCTGCAATGCGGCCGCGGCGGACTTCCTTGATTTCCTTAACGGCTTTGATGTCAATGCCATCCGGGTCATAAACCCAGCCGGTAGAGTCGCACAGCGTGACAACCTTTGCACCAAGCTGCTGTGCCTTTTCGCAGGCATAAATTGCAACATTGCCTGCACCGGAAATCACCACAGTTTTGCCTTCCAGAGATTTGCCGTTTGCTTTCAGCATGGCTTCCAGGAAATACAGCAGGCCATAGCCTGTCGCTTCCGTTCTGGCAAGAGAACCGCCGTAGGAAAGCCCTTTGCCCGTAAGGATGCCCTCATAGTGGTTTGTAATGCGTTTGTACTGGCCGTACAGGTATCCAATCTCACGGCCACCAACGCCGATGTCGCCTGCAGGCACATCGACATCCGGGCCGATGTGGCGGTACAGCTCTGTCATAAAGCTTTGGCAGAAAGCCATCACTTCACGGTCAGATTTGCCTTTCGGGTCAAAGTCAGAGCCGCCTTTGCCGCCGCCGATGGGCAGGCCGGTCAGCGAGTTCTTGAGAATCTGTTCAAACCCGAGGAACTTAATGATGCTGATATTTACGGAAGGATGAAAGCGCAGGCCGCCTTTGTAAGGGCCAATAGCGTTGTTGAACTGTACACGGTAACCACGGTTTACCTGAACTTTTCCGCTGTCGTCCACCCAGGCCACACGGAAACGAAGCTGGCGGTCCGGTTCCGTCAGGCGCTCCAAGATTCCCTCTTTCTTGTACTGTGGGTTTTTCTCAATAACCGGCTCCAGAGATTTCAGTACAGTTGTTGCAGCTTCAAGAAATTCCGGCTGGTTTGGGTTATTGCGGGCAAGTTCATTCAGCTGGTCGCTAACATAAGACATAAGTATAACTCCTCCTTGAATGTAGAAGAATCTGCCACGAATTTCAGATAAAAATTCGCAGCTCATAAATTCTTTAACATAATATCACATAAAAGCAGGAAAGACAACGGAAAAACTTAAAAAAATGAATATTTTACAGCTAAAATATTCAATAGTTAAGTTTGCATTGCATTAGAGGTTGCAGTTGATAGCGGCCCCGCAAAAAAAATTGACACACACCGCCAAATAGCATAAAATAAAGTTATATTCAATGCAGAAAAAGCTTCAAACGAAATTTAATAAAAGGATTCAAGAATTGATATAACAAGGAGGTTTTGCCCGCGTAAATTCCTTGTTATTATTTTTTAAGGAGGGATTTAATTGGCAAAGTATGGCAGAGAAGACATTCTGCGCATGGTGAAAGAAGCAGACATTAAGTTTATCCGCCTGCAGTTTACGGACATTCTCGGAACGCTGAAAAACGTAACGATTACGGTTTCCCAGCTTGAAAAAGCGCTTGACAACAAGTGTATGTTCGACGGTTCTTCCATAGAAGGCTTCGTTCGCATCGAAGAATCCGACATGTACCTTCACCCGGATCTTAACACCTTTGCCATTTTTCCGTGGTGCACTCAGAACGGCCGCATTGCGCGGCTCATCTGCGACATTTATCTGCCGGATGGGACTCCGTTTTTTGGGGACCCGCGCTATGTTCTGCGCAAAACCATGAAGCGCGCAGCTGGCCTTGGTTACACCTTTAACGTTGGGCCGGAGTGCGAATTTTTCCTTTTTAATACCGACGAATTCGGCCATCCCACGACTGTAACACATGACACAGCCGGTTATTTTGACCTAGGTCCTTCCGATTTCGGTGAAAGCTGCCGGCGCGACATCTGTCTTAACTTGGAAGAGATGGGCTTCGAAATTGAGGCTTCCCACCATGAAGTTGCATTTGCCCAGCACGAGATTGACTTTAAATACAGCGAGGCGCTTTCTGCAGCCGATAATCTGCTCACTTTCAAACTCGTTGTGAAAACGTGTGCTGAGTCGAACGGCTTGTGCGCAACTTTTATGCCGAAGCCTATTACCGACCGCGCAGGCTCCGGCCTACACACCAATATGTCACTTTTCCGTGGAAATGAAAATGCTTTTTATGACCCGAAAGCAAAGTCTGGCTTCAGCCAAATAGGGCTGAACTTCATTGCCGGGGTAATGAAGCATATTAAAGGTATCTGCGCCGTAACAAATCCGCTCGTAAATTCCTACAAGCGTCTGGTGCCGGGCTTTGAAGCGCCCTGTACCATTGCATGGACAACGAACAACCGCAGCGCTTTAATCCGCATACCGGCGTCGCGCGGTGCGGGAACACGAGCGGAACTTCGCAGTCCTGACCCGGCGGGAAACCCGTACCTTTCTTTCGCACTGCTTCTCGCCGCAGGACTTGACGGCATTGAAAACGGCTTGCAGCCCATACAGCCTGTTTCCGTCAATATTTACGACCTTGATGAAAAGCAGCAGAAGGAGCTTGGCATGGAGAGCCTTCCGCATGACCTGAACGAGGCGCTTTCCGAAATGCAGGCGGACCCGCTCATCGAGGAAACCCTCGGCAGCCATGTTTTTAAGAAGTATCTTGAGGCAAAAAAGCAGGAGTGGCATGAGTACTCCACGACGGTTACGGAGTGGGAACGGGCCAGCTACCTAAACAAATTTTAACCGGCGTTTTATTCCTTCACATGGGGTTAAGTGATATATGAGCAGCATTGTCGTAGCAAATTCCAATCCGGACTATGCAAAAAAAATAGCGGCTCTTTTTCGCTCCAGCGGCCTGTACGTCGGCGGAGTTTGTGTCAGTGGTGCCCAGCTGATGGATTTCACCGGGAAGCATTACCATGGTGGTGTAGTGGTTTCCAGCGTAAAGCTGCGCGATATGCCTGCGGTGAATCTTCCGCGCATGGTGGGCTCTGGGTATGACTTTATTTTTCTGGTAAGCCCACAGCTTGCCGGTATGTGTACATCTATGGAGTCTGCCAGCCTGATGATGCCGGTGAACCGGATGAGCCTGCTTTCTACTGTGAATATGTTTCTGGATTTGGCAGAGCCGACTCCGGCTGCAGTTGTGCGGAAAGCAGGGAGCGGGACTCTGGACGAAAAGCAGGTCATCCTGAAAGCAAAAAACCTGCTCATAAGCCGCAACAATTTCACTGAACCGCAGGCGCACCGGCTGATTCAGAAAAAAAGCATGGATTTTGGAAGAAAAATGATTGAAACGGCTCTGATTATTTTAGGCGCGTGAGCGTAGAAGGGGAAATAGTAACAATGAAATTTACAAAAATGCAGGGTATTGGCAACGATTATATTTACATCAACTGTTTTCAAGAAAAAGTGGAAGATCCAGCGGCGCTTTCCGTGCGGCTGAGCGAGCGGCACTTTGGCGTCGGCTCAGACGGCATTATTCTTATCAAGCCATCCGAAAAAGCCGACTGCAAAATGGAGATGTATAATGCCGACGGCTCGCAGGGTTTGATGTGCGGCAACGGCATCCGCTGTGTGGGCAAATATGTTTATGAGCGCGGCATTGCAAAGAAAAATGTACTTACAGTGGAAACTTTGAGCGGCATAAAGACGCTGCGCTTAACAGTACAGAATGGCACTGTTTCGGAAGTGGAGGTCAATATGGGCCGCCCTATTCTGAAACCTTCGAAAATTCCTGCGCAGTTCCCGGGCAACCGCGTTGTTGCTTATCCGCTGAAGGTGAACGGCCACGAGTATGCAGTCACCTGTGTTTCCATGGGTAACCCGCACTGCGTGGTGTTTGTGAAAGAGACCAAGCAGTTCCCAGTCGAAAAAATCGGGCCGGAATTCGAAAATCATCCGGCATTTCCACAGCGCGTAAACACCGAGTTTGTGCAGGTCCTGAATGAAAAGGAAGTCAATATGCGCGTTTGGGAGCGCGGCTCCGGCGAAACACTTGCCTGCGGAACCGGCGCCTGCGCTACAGCTGTTGCCTGTGTGCTGAACGAACAGACAGGCCGCAGCATACAGGTTCATCTGCTGGGCGGTGACTTAAAAATCCGCTGGGATGAAGAGTCCGGCGATGTGCTGATGACTGGCCCTGCTGAATTTTCTTTTGACGGGACTGTCAATATCTGATATAATAAATGCTCAGAGTATGCTTTTTTGAATTTTTAAGGAAGGGAATGTGCAAAAGTTGCTGAAAATCAATGAAAACTTTGCAAAACTTCCGGCAAATTACCTGTTTGTTGAGATTGACAGCCGGGTAAATAAGTTTTTGAAGCAAAATCCAGGCACGGAAGTCCTCCGCCTTGGAATTGGTGACGTTACAAGGCCGCTGCCGAAAGTGGTTGTTGACGCTGCTTCAAAAGCTGCGCAGGAGATGGGGAATGCCGAGACTTTCCGCGGCTATGGCCCGGAAAATGGCTACCAATTTCTGCGGGAAGCCATCAGTAAGCACGATTTTCAGGAGAGAGGCGTCGCGATTGGCGCCGATGAGATTTTCGTGAGCGATGGCGCGAAGAGCGACACCGGCAGCATTGGCGACATTTTTGACCCTGACAATATTGTGGCGGTGTGCGACCCGGTTTACCCGGTGTATGTAGACACAAACGTTATGGCGGGGCGTGCGGGTACTTACACCGAAGGCAAGGGGTTCGACCGTGTGGTTTATATGCCGTGCCGCAAGGAAAACAACTTTCTGCCGCAGCTTCCGGAGTGTCGGGCGGACATGATTTATCTCTGTTTCCCCAATAACCCAACGGGCATGGGTATTGACCGAGCCAGCCTGAAAAAGTGGGTGGATTTCGCCCTCAAAAACAAGTCGATTATCCTTTATGACGCGGCTTACGAAGCGTTTATCACCGACCCGGAAATGCCGCACAGTATCTTTGAAATTGAGGGCGCTAAAAAGTGTGCCATTGAATTCCGCAGCTTCTCAAAAACAGCGGGATTCACCGGGATGCGCTGTGCTTATACCATTATTCCGAAGGAACTGGAGTTCGGCGGCGTTTCGCTGAACAAACTTTGGGCACGCCGGCAGTCCACAAAGATGAACGGCGTTTCCTACCCGGTTCAGCGTGCGGCGGAAGCTGTGTTTACGCCGGAAGGCTTAAGCGGCGTCCGCGAAAATATTGAGTATTACCATGCCAATGCAAAGATTATCCGCGAAGGGCTTGCAAAGGCGGGCTTTGAGGTGTACGGCGGCGTTAACTCCCCGTATGTTTGGCTGAAGGTTCCCGCAGGTCTTACTTCATGGGAATTCTTTGACCAGCTTCTCGAAAAGGCTCATGTGGTTGGAACCCCCGGTTCAGGTTTTGGAACCTGCGGCGAGGGCTACTTCCGCCTGACTTCTTTTAACACAAAGGAAAATACCGAAAAGGCCGTTCAGCGTATTGTCAAAACATTTGCCGGGAAATAACGGCTTCCCGGCAAAATGCTTGAAGTGAAAGATGGTTGGTGAATCAATGAAAGCGTTATTGATGCTCGAAAACGGAATGTGCTTTGAAGGAACCGGCTTCGGATTAGAGAAAGACACGCTCTGCGAAGTCGTTTTCAACAGTGCTATGTGCGGCTACACCGAACTGCTCACCGATCCTTCCTATGCCGGGCAAGGTGTGGTTATGGCCTACCCGCTTATTGGCAACTACGGAATCTGCTACGACGATGCCGAGTCGAAAAAGCCGTGGCTTTCCGCCTATATTGTCCACCGCGTTTCCGATATTGCAAGCAATTTCCGCAGCGACATTGACTTGGACTCTTTCCTGAAAAACAACGGTGTTCCTGGCATACAGGGCGTTGATACCCGTACCATTACAAAGGTCCTGCGTGAAAACGGAACCATGCGCGGCATGGTAGCCTATGGGGACTCCATTGACCGCAGTGCTATGCTGGGAAAGATCAAGGCGTACCGCCTGAAAACCATGGTTCCGGAAGTAAGCTGCAGGGAACCGGAAATTTATGGCGACGGCCCTATTAAGGTTTCCCTCCTTGACTATGGCGTGAAAAATAATATTATCCGTTCCCTTGTTTCCCGCGGATGTACAGTCAAACGGTTTCCGCACAATACTTCTTTTGAAGATGTCATGCAGTTCAGCCCGGATGGCGTTATGCTGACGAACGGCCCTGGCGACCCGAAAGAATGCGGCGCGGAAATTGCAGAGCTGAAAAAAATTTATGCCCATGGTGTTCCCGCATTTGCCATATGCCTTGGCCACCAGCTGATGGCTCTTGCGCAGGGATTTGATACCTATAAATTGAAATACGGGCACAGGGGCATTAACCATCCAGTAAAGGAATTAGCCTCAGGAAAAGTGTATATTACTTCCCAGAACCACGGTTATGTAGTGGATGGGAAAACCGTTAATCCTTCAGTTGCAGACATCAGTTTTACCAGTATGAACGATGGCAGCATTGAAGGATTAAACTATAAAAACGGGAAAGTTTTCTCGGTGCAGTTTCACCCTGAGGCTTCCCCTGGGCCGCTGGACACCGGCTTTTTGTTTGACCGGTTTATCAGCCTGATGGGAGGGGACCGGCTATGAAAAGAGAAGAAATTAAAAAGGTCGTCATTATCGGTTCCGGCCCGATTGTCATCGGTCAGGCCGCGGAGTTCGACTACGCAGGGACTCAGGCCTGCCGCGCTTTGCGTGAAGAGGGTATTGAAGTCATCCTCATCAATTCCAACCCGGCGACAATTATGACAGACCGCCAGATAGCAGACAAGGTCTATATTGAGCCGCTCACCGTCGAAACCGTTAAAAAAGTTATCCTGAAGGAAAAGCCGGACAGTCTCCTCCCGA
>JAEZFF010000080.1 GCA_023417635.1 Bacillota bacterium
TTTTTCTTCTTGCGGATTGGCGTGTGCTTCGACTGGTCGGAGTCGTCGCTGCCGGCCTCGCCCGTCACTTTTGCAACCTGCTCGCGTTTCGGTTCTTCAGCACGCTGCAGCTGTACGGTCAGCATCATGCGGGCGGTGTTCTCACGGATGGTCGCAATCATCTCATCGAACATATCAAAGCCTTCGACACGGTACTCGACGACCGGGTCTTTCTGGCCATATGCACGCAGGCGGATGCCCTTCTGCAGCTCATCCATCGCGTCAATATGATCCATCCACTCGGTGTCAACGTTCTTCAGCAGAATCACGCGTTCCAGCTCCCGCATGATGTTGGAACCAAACTGCTCTTCCCGTTTCGCGTAAACTTCATGTGCCTTTTCGGTCAAATCATGCTGTGCGTCGGCAGGCTCCAGACGAACCATTTCCTCATCGGTGTAAATCAGGTCGTTCGGGCCAAGGAGCCAGCCCATGTAGCGGTCGCGCAGACCATTCAGGTTCCAGGTTTCACGCTCTGCATCTTCCGGCAGATATTTCTTCACCTGCGCCTCGATGGCCTGGTCTATCATCTTCAAAATCTGATCTTTCAGGTTTTCACCGTTCAGTACCTGGTCGCGCTGGCTGTAAATAATCTCGCGCTGGCGGTTCATCACGTCATCGAACTGCAGCACGCTCTTACGAATGCCAAAGTTGCGGCCCTCAATCTTTTTCTGGGCGCTTTCAATAGTGTTCGTCAGAATATTATTTTCAATCGGTGTGTCTTCATCGACGTTCAGGCGCTCCATCAGCGTATTAATTCGGTCGCCGCCGAAAAGACGCATCAGGTCGTCTTCCAAAGAAATGTAAAAACGGCTCATACCAGGGTCGCCCTGCCGGCCGGAACGGCCGCGCAGCTGATTGTCAATCCGGCGGGATTCATGCCGCTCGGTGCCGATGATATACAGGCCGCCGGCCTTTTTGACTTCTTCCGCTTCGGCTTCCGTCTGCGCCTTATACTTTTCAACAAGCTCCTGGAAAGCCGTGCGCACCTTCAAAACATCGGCGTCATTCGTTTCCGAATGCGCATCCGCTTCAGCAATCAGCTCGTCTGCAAAGCCCTGCTTCTTCAGGTCGGCCTTTGCCATGTACTCCGGGTTGCCGCCCAAAACAATGTCGGTGCCGCGGCCTGCCATATTCGTTGCAATGGTAACGGCGTCTTTGCGGCCTGCCTGCGCGACAATCTGCGCTTCTTTTTCGTGGTATTTGGCGTTCAGCACCTCGTGCTTGACGCCCTTCTTCCTCAGCATAGCGCTGAGCTGCTCGGATTTTTCAATGGAGATGGTACCTACCAGCACCGGCTGGCCGGTTTTATGGTGCTCAATCACATCATCGATAACAGCGCGGAATTTCGCCTGCTCTGTTTTATAAATTACATCCGGCAGATCCTCACGAATCATCGGCTTGTTGGTGGGGACTTCAATAATGTCAAGCTTATAGATTTCACGGAACTCGGCTTCTTCCGTCATCGCCGTGCCGGTCATACCGGAAAGTTTTTTGTACATACGGAAGTAGTTCTGGAACGTGATGGTTGCAAGGGTCTTGCTTTCATGCGCAACCTTTACGCCCTCTTTTGCCTCAATTGCCTGGTGCAGGCCTTCGTTATAGCGGCGGCCATACATCAAACGCCCGGTGAACTCATCCACAATAATGACTTCGCCGTCTTTTACCACATAGTCGATATCCTTGCGCATAACGCCGCGCGCCTTAATGGCCTGGTCAATATAATGCTGAATCGGCAGGTTCGCAGCGTCGGTCAGGTTGTCGACTTTGAAAAATGCTTCGGCTTTCTTCACGCCGGTCTGCGTAAGGGTTGAGGTTTTTGCTTTTTCGTCTACAACATAGTCGGCGTCCGCATAAAGCGCATCGTTGTCTTCCTTGCTGTCCAGCTCGGCAACTTTGACGCATTTCAGCTTTTTGGCAAAGCTGTCTGCAATATTATACATTTCGGTAGAGTTTTCGCCCTGGCCGGAAATAATCAGCGGGGTGCGCGCTTCATCAATCAGGATGGAGTCAACTTCATCGACGATGGCGTAACTGTGGCTGCGCTGAACCTTGTCCTTTTTATAGATAACCATGTTGTCGCGCAGGTAGTCAAACCCAAACTCGTTGTTTGTGCCGTATGTAATGTCGGCATCATAAGCTTTCTTGCGCGCATCGTTGTCAAGGTCGTGAACAATCAGGCCAACAGAAAGGCCCAGGTAACAGTAGATTTTCCCCATCCACTCGGAGTCGCGGCGGGCAAGGTAATCATTGACGGTTACAATATGCACACCATTCCCCGAAAGGGCATTCAGGTACGCCGGAAGCGTAGCAACAAGCGTTTTTCCTTCGCCGGTCTTCATCTCGGCAATGCGGCCCTGGTGCAGGACAATGCCGCCAAGGATCTGTACAGGGAAGTGACGCATCCCCAGTACACGGTCGGAGGCTTCCCGGCACACGGCAAACGCATCGGGCAGAATATCGTCAAGCGTTTCACCGTTTGCCAACCGCTCTTTCAGCGCCGGGGTCTGTGCTTTCAGCTCTTCATCGGACATGGCCTTGTACTGGTCTTCCCGGTTAAGCACGGCATTGCAGAGCGGGCGGATTCGCTTCAGCTCGCGCCTGCTGTAGTTGCCGAACAGAGCAGACATAATAGATTTCATCGTCTTCACCTCAAAAAATCACCGCACGCGCGGATGTTTCTTTCTGTATCCTAATAATTCTGTCATACAAAGTTATTATATCATGGCAAATGGAAAAAATAAAGAAAATCTGTAAACATTCCGCCTTCTGCCAGCTTTCACGCCTGGTCCGGCGGTACATCTTCCGCAGGCGCCTGCACGGCGCTTGCTTTTTTCTGAACTTTCGCTTTCGGTCCTTTCTTTGCTTTGGCCCGTTTCCGCAGCTTCGCAATGATAAGAACGGCAACCGGAATGACAACCTCAAAAGGCAGGACAAATAAAGCGTGAAATTTCAGCCAATTCATTACCTCTTCTGTGTTGGAACTCACTACCATAATAATAGTAACAAGGATAAGTCCGCAGGGCGCAAAAAGCGGCTTATAGTCGTCAAAATTAAAAATTTTCTGAACTTCCTTACAGCAGGTATAAAAAGTAACGCAGACTTTAAAAAATCCTGCTAAAAGCATATTAAACCCGATTATAACTGCTGCGCGGGTAAAGAAATCGCCGATGGCTACGACGCCCACCGCCTCATAGGAAGCATAGAAAAAAAGGTCGTCGGAATTTCCAAGTACCAGAAGGTTCCTCAGGCTGGTAATCAAAAGAATGGCAAAGCCGATGAGCGTTCCTTTGAAAAAGACGGGAAAGACTTTTTCTTTCGGGTCCAGCGCTCCAAAAGCAGGCGCACACACGAGTGTTTCCCCAAAAGGAAGCATCAGCAGCAAAAAAGTGGTACTCATCATCGGTGTAAAATCCGACTGTAAAACCGGCTGAAGATTTGAAAAATCCATATTCTGAAACGCAAGGACACACGTCAGGGCAATAGTCACCAGCAGGAACGGCAGAACGAACTTGCAAACACGCGCAACTACATAAATGCGCTTTTTAGACATATAAAATTCTACGATAACAATGGAAAGCAAGATAAAAATAAACGGCGTATCTGTCAGGTTCACCGTCTGAAGGAACTGGCAGAAACTTTTTTTAACGAGCGCCCCCAGCAGAAAAGTATATGGCAAAAGAAGCACACAAACTACTTTACCGAATACTTTGCCGCAGGCCTTTTCAATATTTCCAAAATAATCTCTGCCGGGGTAAAGTTCCAAAATCTGCGTATGAACCCACAGAAGAGGAATCACCAGCAAAAACGCCAGAATAATGCAGAGCCACTTGTCCCGTGCGACCCCGGAACTTGACCCGGAAATCATAGTACTGCCAGCGAGGAAAAGGGCAATCATGGCTTCCATTTGTTTTGCGGTAATTTTATTTTTCATGAAGCAATTTCCTTATTTTATAAATCCCGACATGAATTTCTCAAGAATCTTCGTAATGCTTGTAAAGCGGAAACTCATGCCGATCATAATATTTGCAGCCAATGTAAACGCGTAGACTGGAATGCAGAGCCACAGGTATTTTTTCTTTTTTGCGCGTATCAGCGGGATAAGGTCCGTAAAAACAAGGATGATATAAAACGCAAGAAAAAAAACAAGGTACAAGGGCTATTCACCGCCTTTTGGCACAATGGTTCCGGAAGAATATATCTTGACATCTGCCGTGACATTGCATTTTACCTTTGGAAAAATGCTGCTCCAGTTCTTTGAAATTCTTTTCCAGTCATTTGGTTTCTTCTGATAAATGGCGTTTGCGAACCCCAAAATGTCGACCCCATAATTTTTCTGCATATCCGAAATCATATCTTCCACGCCTTTTTTCACCGTTTTGGACGCGGCATCCTCCGTCATTCGGATTTCTCCGTTTCCCACAGTGAATTTTTTGTTCTTGTCGTTTTCTTCCCCAATGTTTACACCCAGCTGAATCTGAATGTTCATGGTTACGCTGTTTCCGCTGACCTGTGGCTTGATTTCCGAGTTTTCCTTTTTAATTTCAAGGGCAATATTTTTTACACCGGGCTGAGTGCCTGTGAGCAAGATTCCACCCTGAACCCCGCTCTTCAGCATCATATAATAAATACATTCCTCTTTCGGCATATACCCTATCATTTTATCCTGCTGAAAAATAGCGTTTGTTTCCAGTTCCAGCGCCGAATGGTCCTGCATGGGAATGACGCGCACAGCGGGCAGGGTAAACGCTTGGCTTTGGGAAGAAATCTGGTTGTAAATTTGGTATAAGGAGTAGGGCAGAATGTGCCCCTGCACCTTCTGGTTTTCCTGCAGCGCTTCGGAAAGATGATA
>JAEZFF010000092.1 GCA_023417635.1 Bacillota bacterium
ACTGTGTCCGCGCAGGTCTTAACAAAGTCGTGAAACTGAGCATTTTTCGCAACGAAGTCAGTTTCCGCATTGACTTCAATTACAACACCCTTTGTTCCATCTGCGTTAGTCGCAGCATAGGAAACGCCTTCTGCTGCAATACGGCCCGCCTTTTTTGTAGCGGCAGCCAGCCCTTTTTCACGCAGAAAATCAATCGCCTTATCCATATCGCCGTCAGCCTGTGACAGCGCCTTTTTGCAGTCCATCATGCCGCAGCCCGTCTTTGCGCGGAGTGCTGCAACGTCTTTTGCTGAAAAAGCCATAGTTTATTCCCTCGCTTTTTTGAAATGTTCGAAAGAAGGCAAATTACTTTGCTGCTTCTTCCGCTTTTGCAACTGCCTCTTTTTCGTCAGCTTCGGCCGCACCCTGCTGGCCTTCTCTGCCTTCGATAATAGCATTTGCCATCGTTTCGGAAATCAGTTTGACGGCGCGGATTGCATCGTCATTGCCCGGAACAACATAGTCAATTTCATCCGGGTCACAGTTGGTATCAACAATCGCGACAATCGGGATATGCAGTTTTCTCGCTTCAGAAACGGCAATGCGTTCTTTGCGCGGGTCAACAATGAAGAGTGCGCCCGGCAGGGACTTCATGTCTTTAATACCGCCGAGGAACTTTTCGAGTTTTTCAATTTGAAGCTTCAGTTTGCCGACTTCTTTCTTCGGCAGAAGGTCGAATGTGCCGTCTTCTTCCATTGTCTTAAGCTGATTCAGACGGTCAATTCTGCGGCGAATGGTGCGGAAGTTTGTAAGCATACCGCCAAGCCACCGTGCATTAACATAAAAAGCGCCCGCGCGTTCCGCTTCGTTCTTTATGGATTCCTGAGCCTGTTTCTTTGTTCCGACGAACAAAACAGATTTGCCATCCATAGAAAGGTCACGGATGAAGTTATAAGCTTCTTCCAATTTGCGGACGGTCTTCTGCAGGTCGATAATGTAAATCCCGTTGCGCTCTGTAAAAATATACGGAGCCATTTTCGGGTTCCACCTTCTGGTCTGATGGCCAAAGTGGACGCCTGCTTCCAAAAGCTGTTTCATAGATACAACTGACATTTTGATAAAACCTCCTAGGTTTTTCCTCCGCCGTACATTTTTTTTGGCGATACAACCTGCCGAAGCAGGCACCGCTCGCCAAGCACGGCGTGCGTACTGCGAGAAATATTATACCATAGCGCACAAAATAACACAAGAAAAATTTATGTGCGCCGTACAGGCAGAAAGAAAGCCTGCCGCTCTGAAAACAGAACGGCAGACTCTCAGAGGCTGCGAAACGAACATGGGCCTTATTCTGCGGAGCCGCGGAATGTAGCGCATTCAGTCTTAACCTGACCGTCATTTACCGCGGTTGTACGGATATCAATATGGTCCGCTGCGCAGGCACGGTTGCGGTTATACTCGCAGTTTGCCGCATCGCAGTGAATTTCAAGCGATGCATTCGGTGAAAGGCTGTCCACTGCATTCTGCGGAGCATCTTCGCTGCGGTCCTGAAAATTCATGCAGTGCGTCTGCACAGAATCGTCAGCATCCGGCCCGCACACCTTAATGTCCGGGCGACAGCATTTTTCGCACCGGTTATTGGCACAGTCGGAAACACAGCAGGAAAGGTTTGTCATGACCAGCACCTCTTTTTTTATTTTTGGCTTTCAAGCCTTTTTTAGTCTGTGCCGAACAGAACGCTTTATTCAAGCCGCTATGCCGGGCTTTCTGGAAAAGCAAATCAGCATTTGGTCAAAATTAGTATTGACAAAGCAGGCAATAAGCGCATATAATAGCTGCAAACAGAAAAACCGATGAGTAAGAAGCAGTACTTTGGGTTCGGCATACTCCAAAGAGAACCGCAGGCGGTGTGATTGCGGCGGTATGCACTGGAGGAATGGGCTTACGAGGGCGGGATGAACGGCGTACAAACGGCCAAGTAATCTTCGACGGGAACTTCACCCGTTACCAAGGAAGCGTGCATGGATGTGTGCGGAACAAGTGGGCAGTTTATCTGCCAATCTGGGTGGTACCGCAGGAAGCTGAATTTTTAGCTCCTGTCCCTGTTTATGAAAAACAGGGACAGGAGCTTTTTTATTGTTTCCGCCGAAAGGAAGGATGCCGATGTCGGACGGTTGGTGGCGAAAGCCAATATTTTTGAAATGCAACCCTAAAAACAAAATTTGCAGGAGGATTTTTATGATGAAATCAATATTGAAAAAAGCTGCCGTGCTTAGCCTTGCCGCCGCTGTGGCTGCGCTCACCTGCGCCTGTTCCACTACAAGCAGCGCCGCGTCGGTATCCGCCGGAAAAACCAGTCCCGGCACAAAAAAGTACACCGTTGGCATTATTCAGTATGCCGCGCACCCATCCCTCGACAACTGCTTGAAAGGCCTGAAAGACGGCCTGAAAGAAAGCGGTTTGGAAGAGGGCAAAAATCTGACGATTGATTTTCAGAACGCCCAGTCCGACAATGGAAACTCCGACCTGATGGCGAAAAACATGGTTTCCAAAAAATACGATATGCTTCTGGCGATTGCCACACCGGCAGCAATGTCCGCCTACAGTGCGGCAAAGGGTACAAAGATTCCAGTTGTGTTTACCGCCGTTTCAGACCCCGTTTCGGCACAGCTTGTTTCTTCCCTCAAAAATCCGGGCGGCGGCTGCACCGGCTCCAGCGACGTACTGCCGCTGGAAGCACAGCTAAAAATGATACGCGCATTCCTGCCGAAAGCAAAGAAAATCGGCATACTTTACACCACAAGCGAAGCAAACTCCGTTTCCCAGCTGAAAACCATAAAGGGGCTTGCGCCAAAATATGGCTTTGAAATTGCTGACGTTGGCATTACCAACTCTTCCGAAGTCGCTTCCGGCGCGGCTTCCCTCGCAGCAAAAAAAGTAGACTGCGTCAATAATTTTACCGACAATAACGTGGTAAGCAACCTTTCCACTTTGCTGCAGATTACCGGAAATGCCGGTATCCCGGTTTTCGGCTCTGAAATTGAGCAGGTGAAAAACGGCTGTTTAGCCGCACAGAGTATTGACTACACAGCCCTCGGAAAAGTAACCGGCACAATGGCTGCAAAGATTCTAAAGGGCGAAGCTACGCCCGCCAGCACACCAGTCTACACAGTTTCAGATGGCAAGCCGGTTTACAGCAAATCTGTGCTGGCAAAGTTCAAGCTGACTCTGCCGGCTGAATATTCCAATGCTGAACCGGTTAACGGCTGAATTCTGAAAGGATGAACGGGACGAATGGATGTTTTTCTTGGACTTTGCGGCAATGTGCTGCAGGAAGGATTCACCTACGCCATCATGGCGCTGGGTGTTTATGTCACTTACTCGGTATTGAATTTTCCGGATCTTTCGGTTGATGGCACTTTCCCACTTGGAGCGTGCGTTACTGGCGCACTGATTCTTGGCGGCGTAAATCCATGGCTCGCGTGCCTTGCCTCGTTTCTGTGCGGCACGGCGGCGGGCTGCGTGACGGGGTTGCTGCACGTTCGGCTGCATATTACCGACTTGCTTTCCGGGATTCTTGTGATGACGGCACTTACAAGCATTAACCTTATGGTAACGGGCGGCGCTTCCATGCTGGCCTATTACAATAAGCCCACCGTCTTCACCTCCGGGCCTGCGGCTCTGCTTCCGGCGGCTATGGGGAACTGGTCCGCCATCCTCGTCACATTTATCTGCTGCATTCTTGTGAAAACTGCGATTGACTTATACTTAAAAACAAAATCCGGCCTGCTGCTGCGCGCGGCTGGGAGCAACCCGCAGTACGTTGTGTCACTCGGCAAGAACCCCGGCAGCATGAAAATACTCGGCCTGATGATTGGCAACGGCTGCACGGCTCTTGCCGGCTCGGTTTTAAGCCAGCAGTCCGGCTCGGCAAATATCTGGAGCGGCACCGGCATGGTCGTTATGGCGCTGGCTTCGGTCATCATCGGCACCAGCCTGTTCGGAAGGCTGAAATTTGTCCCGGCGACGCTCGCCGTGATACTCGGAACCATTGCCTACAAAGCCTGCCTGGTCATTGCCATGCAGCTCGGCCTGCCCACCAACTGCCTAAAGCTGCTGATGGCCGTTCTCTTTACCGCCGCGCTTGTTGCAAACCGCTTCGCACCAGGAGAAAGAAGGCTGAAAAGCAATGCCTGAAACTTCTGAAAAAAGTTTTGTTCAGCTTGAGCAGATCTGCAAAACGTTTGCTAAGGGAACTTCCAGTGAAAATATGCTCTTCCACAATTTCAGCTTTTCCGCTGCACGCGGGAGCTTCGTTTCTATTGTGGGAAGCAACGGCTCCGGGAAAACGACCCTTTTGAACATCCTGTGCGGCAGCGTTCTTCCGGATTCCGGCCATGTCTCGGTCGGCGGAAAAGAAATTGGGCGTCTTTCGGAACACCGCCGCGCCCAGTTTATCGGCCGTGTATTTCAAGACCCTGCCGCCGGCACCTGCCCAAAACTCACCGTCCTTGAAAATCTCGCTTTGGCAGACAACAAAGGCCATTCTTTTGGGCTGCACGCCGGTATTTCAAAGAAGCGGATTGACTTTTACCGCACACAGCTGGAACTTCTGAAACTTGGTCTGGAAAACAAGCTGTACCAGCCTGTGGAAAGCCTTTCCGGCGGGCAGCGGCAGGCGCTTGCACTTCTCATCTGCACTATGGCTCCGCTACAGCTTTTGATACTGGATGAGCACACCGCGGCACTCGACCCAAAATCGAGTGAAAACGTGATGGAACTGACGGAACAGATTGTGCGGGAAAAACGACTTACAGCCCTTATGGTCACCCATAACCTAAAGTATGCCCTGCGCTATGGCGGCCGTCTATTGATGATGCATCACGGAAAAATTTTGCTGGACGCCGAAGGCGAGGCAAAGCACGCTCTGCAGATGCGTGACCTGACCGACCGGTTTGGAGAAATCAGCCTGGAGGACGAAGCCTGTGCAGTCTGAACAATTTACTTTCTAATCATCCGAAGCAAAAAGCAGCACTCCCCACCGTCAGCCCGGCAGGGAGTGCTGCTTTGTTTTTTTGCTAATAAAGCCCTTTATGGCTTCATGTCGATTTCATCATTTTCAGCTTCAAATTCCGTTTCGATTTCACGCATATCCTCTTTCAGGTCTGCGCCCTTCTTCGGACGAATGCCTGGGATAAACGCAATCAGCGAACCAATAATAATCAGGACAATGCCGGCTATCATCTGCCCACTGATGGCTTCGTGCAGAATCAGCAGCGCAAAAATCGGCGCGAGAACCGGTTTAATGTAAAATACCAGCGAAGCTGTGGCAGCATTTGTTTCCTCCATGGCCAGGAAATAGAACGTATAGCCAAGGCCGGTAACGCAGATGCCAACGTACAGCAGCCCCGGAAAGTTTTGCAGCGTAACACCCGCAAAAAGCGGAATGGCCGAAAACATGGCAAGAGACGCGTTTCTGCTGCAAGCCGACGCGAAGGACGGAATATGGCTGATGCCAATCAGCACAAGCATTTCGGCACAGCCGAGCAGAAAGCTGATGCAAGTCAGCGTAATGCCGCCAAAACGGTCACTGCGCGTACGGCCCACGACATTGTAAAGTGCAAATGTTACAGCCGCGCCAAGCGCGCAAAGAACGCCAAGTACACTTCCGGTAAAGTGCATTGGGTTAATAATGACCACCATACCCGCAACACTGACGAATATGGAAATAATGGTGTGCTTCCGAATATGCTCGCGCAGGAAAAGATAGGCAAAAAGCACAACAAACACGGAGTTGCAGCTAAACAGCACCGCAACCGTGGAAGCCGGCGCGTAGACAACACTCACCTGGAACAGAATCATGCTGACAACGACGCAGATAAAGCCCGTCAATGCAAAAAAGCCCAAATCTTTTGCATGAAAAACCGTCTTTTTCTTTTTGATTTCATGCACCGCCAGCGGCAGAAGCACTATGCCGCCAATCAGGAAGCGGAGGAACGTCAGCTGTATGGCATTGAAATTTCCAGCGGAAAGTTTCAGCGCGATTTCCATAGAACTAAAGAAAAATGTTGCTAAAATAATGCAAAGATACCCTTTTTTCATGTTTCATCCTCTTATGTAAAATTAAAATGTAGTAAAGTGTTAAAACGCAACTCTTTCAGTATACCATCCCTATGCAAGTCCACACAAGAAATGCCAAAATCTATTCTGCCCGGAAACTGGCTCCCGGCTTGACTTCATCCCGTATATGGAATACAATGAAAAGAATATTAAGGCTTACAACAGGCAGGAGGTTTTAGGATGAATGAATCTTATGAAATGCTGCTGAAACGGCGCACAATCCGTGCGTTCCGCCCAGACGCCATCCCGGACGAAACCCTCGAAAAAATTCTTACAGCCGGTAAGTATGCTCCATCTGCCATGGGAATGCAGAACCGGCATTTTACCGTGATCCGAAATCAGGATCTCCTGAAAGATATTGTCACTGCAACGAAAAAGCATGGTGGAAAATTCCGGCCCGGCCATACCCCGTTTTACAACGCACCCTGCGTGATTGTTCTTTCCGCGCCGGAAAGTTTTGCACTTAACCGGGAAGATGCGGCCTGCGCCCTGCAGAACATTTTGCTTGCGGCGTATGCACTCGGCCTTGGCGGCTGCTATATCTGCTCGGTTTTGCCCGGCCTGCGCGACCCGGCAATTCTCGCACGCCTCAGCCTGCCCGCCGGCTACGCGCCTTACGGCTGCGCCAGCCTCGGATTCCCGGCAGAAGGAGCGGCAGAGCCGAAGCCCCGCCGTACAAACGACATTACATTTCTTTAAAAAAGGAACGGGCAGGCTTTAATGCCTGCCCTAACAGGGAGTTCCAAAACTGCGATGCAGTGATTAATCAATGAATCTCTCTGCCGCTAATTAGAGTATGCAGAAATGCTTCGGGTATGAATTCCATTTTTTGTAATTTACCAAGAAGGGTGTAATTTTGAAGACTTTGATTCTTTACGGAACCACGCATGGCTCAACCGCTTTCTGTGCCAAGAAGCTCGCAGCGGAGCTTGGCTCGGCCGAAACTACGGAGCTGAAGCATTTTTCAGGCAGCATCGCTCCTTACGACTGCATTATCATTGGTTCGCCAATTTACGGCGGCTCTGTGCTGAAAGAAGTACGCAGTTTCTGCAAGGCAGACCGTACCGCACTGCTGCAGAAAAAATTTGCTGTCTTTTTTTCTTGCCTTTCAGAAAGTGAAACGAGCGTTAAAAATTATCTCTCACAGAACTTTTCAAAAGAACTTGCCGCTCACACACTTGCCTGTGCCTCGCTTGGCGGTGCCTTCTATTTTACAAAGCTCAATTTTCTGGAGCGGGCCATTGACCGCGGCCTTGCCAAAGGATATGCGAACTCCATGGGCATTGCTGTACCGGATGGAAAAAGTGACTTCGTGACTGTCACGGATGAAAAAGTGAAACATTTTGCGGAAAAAATCAAAAAAGCCGCCGGAGATGGCCAATGAGTATTCGACTGATTGCCACCGACATGGATGGCACCTTACTTCGTTCGGATAAAACTGTTTCTAAGCGGACGGTACGCGTCCTAAGCAAGGCAATTCAAAAAGGCTGTGTTTTTGTTCCGGCTACCGGCCGTGTAGCTAAAATGCTGCCAAAAGCGGCCGCGTCAATTCCGGGCGTGTGCTGGGCCATTACTTCAAACGGCGCGTCTGTGCTGAACCTGAAAACCAACACTCCCATTTTTACTGACCTTATGACGGAAGAACAGTCAAACCGCATCCTTACGAAGCTTTGCGCCACGGGTTACCTGACGGAAGCATACTGCGGCGGGGTTCCTTACTCAGAGCACAAAGCGCTGGATCGGCTGCTGAAGTTGAACCCGCCGGAATTGGTTGTGCGCCTTGTGAGTGAATCGCAGGTTTTTGTGGACAGCCTTCCGGAGTTTATTGCTTCACATAGAGCACGGCTGGAAAAAGTCAATATGCCCTACCTTCCGGATGCTCCACGAAAGCAGCTTTACCAAGAACTGAGCCAATGCACGGAATTTTCCATTTGCTCTTCGTGCAGCACAAATATTGAAATTAATAAAGCCGGGTGCAGCAAGGGAAGAGCACTGAAATTTTTATGTGAAAAGCTCGGAATTTTACCGGAAGAGGTTATGGCGGAAGGCGACGGCGGGAATGATATGAGTATGCTGAAATACGCCGGACTGGCCGTTGCCATGCAGAACGCGGAAAAGGAAGTCCTCGCTCAGGCTGATTTTATTACGAAATCGAATGACGAAGATGGTGCAGCCGTGGCTGTAGAAAAATTCGTACTCGTATAAATTTATGGAACGACAAGTAACGGAGCCTGCCGGAAGCAGGTTCCGTTTTGCTATATCAAAATAAAGATGCAGGAGGAAGCCGTATGGATGCTGAGGAGAAAAAACGACTGATGGCGTGCGCTCTTGGAGAATACGAGCCTGATTTTGTCCTGAAAAACGCCGCCATAGCAGATGTTTTCACCGAAACGCTTTTTAACGGTGATATTGCTGTTTTGAATGGGCGAATTGCCGGAGTTGGGGAATACTCTGCAAAAATAGAGGTTGACTGTACCGGCAAAACCGTTGTGCCTGGATTTATTGACTCCCATATGCACCTTGAATCTTCCATGACGTCGCCCGCACTTTTGGCGCCGCTCCTGCTGGCGCACGGCACATCAACTGTAATAGCCGACCCACATGAAATTGCAAACGTCTGCGGCCTGGAAGGCATCCGCTGGCTGATGCGCGACAGTGCGAAAACACCGCTTGATGTTTTCTTTGCCCTTCCCTCCTGCGTTCCGCTGAGCAAAGAAGACCACAATGGCGCCGTTTTTGGGCCGGGCGATATGAAAAAGCTCTGCCGCAGCCCCCGTGTTTCCGGCCTTGGCGAAGTGATGAATGCCGACGCGCTGATTTCCGGAAGCGATGACCTCCTGAAAAAGATTGAACTGATGCAGGGCGGAACCATCGACGGCCACTCCCCCGGCTTTACCGGAAAGCGCCTGCAGGCTTACCATGCAGCCGGCGTACAGACCGAGCATGAATGTTCCACCTGGGAAGAGGCACGCGAACGCCTGCGCGCCGGATTTTACCTTCAGGTGCGCGAAGGTTCCGCAGCAAAGAACCTGACGGCGATTCTAAGCGGCGCTTTGAAGGAAGGGGTTTCATTTGACCGCTTCCTCTTCTGCACGGATGATGCTCATCTGGACGACACAGCCAAAAACGGGCACATTGACCGGAACATCCGCATGGCGATTGCACTTGGCATGAACCCGGTCACTGCCGTAAAAATTGCCACGCTGAACGCGGCACGCGCCTACGGTTTCCGTGACCGCGGCGCTGTCACTTCCGGTTACCGTGCGGACCTTGTTGTGCTTGACGACTTGAAATCCGTTGCAATCCATGAAGTCTACAAAGACGGCATTTCGCTGGATGAACTGCCGAAAGCATTCCCGAAGACGCGCGTCAGCTATGACCTGCGGCACAGCGTACACATCCCGAAGCTGCAGAAAAGCTGCCTGAAGCTGAAGGCGGAACAGAGTTTCCCCGTAATTGGCCTTGTACCAGGACAGCTTATCACGAAGAAAATTATGCTTCCGCTTCCGCAGAAAGACGGCTACTTCACCCCTTCCGGCGACATCTTAAAAATTGCCGTCGTCCAGCGGCATGACGGTTCCGGCCGAATAGGCGTCGGCGCAGTGAAAGGCTTCGGGCTGAAAAACGGTGCGGCGGCTTCCACCGTCGGCCACGACGCACACAACCTGATTGTAATCGGTGACAGCGACGCCGATATGCTCACCGCCGTAGAAGAGCTGAAATCCTGCGACGGTGGGTACACGCTCGTGAGCGGCGGAAAGCCCGTAAAGACCATTCCGCTCGAAGTAGCCGGCCTCTTTACCGATGACTGCAGCATAAACC
>JAEZFF010000045.1 GCA_023417635.1 Bacillota bacterium
CCCACTCTTTTGGCATCCAGCTTGCATATGCCGTAACGCCCGCGATGACATGGCACACAAAGCGAAGAACAACGGCGGTCGTCATGCCCAGAATGTACTGCTTCAGGCCCTTGCCGTAAATCCCGGAAAACCCGAGAAAAGCAAACGCGATGAGATAGTCAAAAACAAACGAGATAACAAGTGCCGTGGGAGTTAAGCCCCATGCCAGCGCTTCGCCAAGATCCAGCAGCAGCTTGACGAGGCCAAAGGCAAAACCGGTGCCGAAGCCCCATTTTGGCCCGTACTTGTAGCCAATCAGCAGAATCGGCAGCATACTGCACAGTGTGACGGAGCCGCCGAGCGGCATTTTGAAAAGCTTTACCATGCTGAGCGCTGTGGCAAGGCCAATCATGATGGCGCTTTCCACAAGGCGCAGAACGGCGGGGCTTACTCCGCCTTTTGCTTTGCCCGCGCTCTGCGCAGGCTGGTTTGTGTTTGTGTTCATTATTACATACCCTCCAAAGGTTCAGATTTGACCAGGGCTGTCCGGCGGCGACAAAAAAACGCTCCGCGGAAATGCCGCGGAGCGTTAAAATCATTTTGTTTCCTACGCTGGCATTGTCCAGATCAGGTTAAGGGTTTAGAACGTCAGTCCGCTCAATCTCAGCCGGGAATACCCAGCACCCCGTATTCGGTTGTCAACAGCTATCATAGCGCGAAAAGTTTGCTTTGTCAATTATTTACGAAAGTAACAGCCCGGCAATCTCTTCTGCCGTATGGGCGAAAACGGAAGCACCCTCGCGGCGCATTTCCTCTTCTGTGCCAAAGCCGTACAGCACGCCCAGAAATGCTGTGCCTGCGTTTTCTGCACCTGCCGTGTCAAACTTTGTGTCGCCAATCATAACCGCCTGGGCCGGAGCCAGGTTCGCTTTTTTCAGCACCGGAAGGATCAGCTCTTCCTTGCCTGCGCACTTGTCGCTTTCGTCGGCGGCGGAAACAAAGTCAAAATACTTCAGCAGGCCAAAATGTTCCAGCACCACTTTCGTCATCGACCCCGGCTTTGAGGTTGCCACAGCCAGCCTTGCACCAGATTTGTGCAGGGATTCCAGCGTTTCCGGTATGCCAGGGTAAACGGAATTGTTGTAAACGCCGCTCTCGCTGTACGCTTCCCGAAAATAGCCAATCGCTGTTTCCGCCTGCTCCGGCGCCATGCCGCAAAGCTGTGTAAAACTGGTGAAAAGCGGCGGGCCGACAAAGCGGCGCAGTACAGACCGCGGCGGAACCGGCAGATCCATTTTTTCCAGCGCAAAGTGAACCGAGGCCATGATGCCGGGGCCGGAGTCCGTGAGGGTGCCGTCAAGGTCGAAAAGGACCATACCATATTTTGACTTCATGCCTGTGCCTTCCTGCCCTGTGCTTTTTGTACGAAGCGCTCAGCTTTTACGCTGACACGTTCATGCTCTCCGGAAGCAATGGGGCCGGTTTCATCGCTTGCCGTAAGGCGGAAGCGGAAAACACGGTCGGTTTGTTCGGTCAGTTCGGCTTCTACAGTAATTTTTGCGCCGCACGGCGTAGGTGCGGTGTGGCGTACGGTGATTTCTGTGCCAACGGTTGTAATTCCTTCCGGCAGGGTGCGCTGCGCAAGCTCTGCGGCTGCGTTTTCAAACAGAGCGGAAACAACCGGCGTTGCCAGCACCGGCAGCGAGCCGCTTCCCACATGGTCGGCAAGCATTGCTTTTGTAACGAGGCATTCTTTTTTCAGTACGGTATCGGCCATTTTCTGTTCCTCCATGCTATGTTAAAATTTTATCTGCTTTCTATTATAACACGGATAACATGCCTAGCAATTTGCCGCGAAAATTTTTGCCTTTGATTTTGCGAATAATAGTCCTGCTTTGTTGACTTTTTCATAGGGTGGAACTATCATAAAAAGGGAATCATGCCCAGAAAAACGGAGGGATTCTAATGAATATGGACAGAAAAGCGGTCATCATTGCCAACAAGGCGCCAGGTGGCTGGAGTGTTATTGATATTATGGTTTTTGACGGCGGGAGCGGCAGGCTCTTGGCACGGCCGACGAAAAATTTAATTGATGACATCAACCGTACGCCACTGCTTGACCGGAAAAAAATCAGAGAAATTGTTGCGAAACAGTACGGCGTTTCAGAAAAAAACGTCACATTTTCCAAGTGAGCGTCTGCGGAAAGCGGACGCTTTTTTCTATCTTTCAGCACCGTTCCATGGTATAATAGCTTTATCTGTTTTCCCGGAGGTGTTTTGGTTTGCCTGAAACTTCAGCGGCTAAAACCGGCCGCATTTATTTAATGGACGAGCTTCGCGGCCTGGCCGTTTTCTGTATGATTTTCTACCACGGCTTTTTTACCGTTGGGTATCTTTTCGGCAATGAAGTCGGCGTTTATTACTTTAATTTTTTTATGCCCGCCGAACCGTTTTTTGCAGGGCTCTTTATGTTCATTTCCGGCATTGCCTGCAACCTTTCGCATTCTAACCTGGGGCGCGGGCTGAAGCTCTTTGCACTTGCTATGGGTGTAACACTCGTTACGGGCATTTTCCTTCCACAGGACATCATCACGTTTGGCATCCTGCATTTTCTGGCGGTCTGCATGGTGCTTGCCGGGCTGCTGAAGCCGGTGATTGACCGGCACCGCTTTTCCTGGGTTCCTATTGCGGTATGTGCTATTCTGTATTTATTAACTATGAATATACAGGAAGGATACCTTGGCCCTTGCCCGCAGTTTTCGTTTGTACTGCCGAAGGCGCTTTCTGCAACGAACTGGCTTGCGCCGCTCGGTCTGCACAACAGCACGTTCCAGAGTGCGGATTATTTTCCCCTTCTGCCGTGG
>JAEZFF010000077.1 GCA_023417635.1 Bacillota bacterium
CGCTAACGCCAATGAATTCAACAGCCTGTTCAAGATTTAAAATATGCTCATCCATAGAAGCACCTCGTTTCATGCTTTTATTATAGTCATCATAAAGAGCAAAGTCAATTATAACAGTAGTTAAATGTTGTTTAACTGTATTTAGGAGCTTATTTTGGTATTTGGAATGTCAGCTGATACGATTTTAATCCTGAGATCGAAAGCAAATCCGATGAGGTCGCTCAATTAACGCGGATGCTATCTTTATGCGATCAGCAGGATTTGAAAATCATAAACGCGACCTTGACGGCCATATTGGACAACAAAGCAAAGACTAAAAAAGCGTAGCGGTTTTCGGCACATAAATTCTGTGAATAGGTGACTTGTCGGTTTTGAAAATAGGTGCTGCAGAAAAGCGGCAAACCTACAAATAGGTGTTAAGCCCTAAACAGCGAAAAAATGATCTGGCTATCCGGTACAGGAAGCCAGACATGACAAATAGACCCGCAAAGCCGTATGTTTTTGCGGATCTGAGGTTCCGCAGCACTGTGGTGCTGCGAGGGCAGAAATCATCAGACCATGCCGCTTCTCGGCATGGCCACTGCCGTCAGCAGTATGTTAAGGTGCCGACTATGCCACGGTTTTGGATTGAGTATCCGCAGTGTTCAAATACTCTTTTACTTTGGCATAGTAAATACGCAGAAACTTGGCTCCGCCCGCCACAGTGTAGACGTAAAAGTGTTTCCCTTCGGCCCGCTTTTTGTTCATGAACCGGTAGACGGCGTTTTCCGGATCGGCGTGTTGGAGGATGACACTGCATATCGTGCACAGAACCCTGCGAAGATGTGGCGAGCCACGCTTGGAAACGTGCCGTGATTTGGAATCAAAGGTTCCAGACTGAAAGGGCGGGGCGTCTACTCCAGCAAAGGCAACCAACGCTCCTTTATTCGTGAAACGGCGCACATCACCGATCTCAGCCATGAGCTGAGGCCCAGTAATCATTCCGGCCCCCTGCATCGCCATAACAATCTCAAACTCAGGCAGCAGTGAGGCCAATCTATACATTTCGTTTCGGAGAATTTGCAGCGTGTCATAGACCGCATTCAGGCTGTCTACGGCTTGTGTAATAAGCAGTTTCGTGCTATCATTTTTCGTAAGCGTGGCGACTGAGTTGCGGGCAATACCATGAATCCGTTCGGCATCCGAAAGGCTAAAGTGGTATCCGGTTTTTTTTGCACCATTTTTGGAAGGTGTCTGCAAAAGAATGAAGGGACGAGGCTGCCACGCAGTCTTTATGCCAAAAACGTCTGACGAAATCTACCCACTTGATATGGCCGGAAACGGTACGGCTTTCCATTCCAAAAAGCTTATTCGCTTCGGGAAATGTCTGATCGAGCAAAGAGATAAGCCCATTTCGCAGCGTAACACTGGAGTTCAGTGTGCGTTCATACAGGCGACTCTCTATTTTCAACATCTGCCGGTTCTCATCCTCAGGGGAATAGTCGCGCAGCTCCTGCCAGAATGTCAGAGCGTAGTTTGCGATTTTTAGAGAGTCGGCCCGATCTGTTTTTACCTTGCGGATTGAATTGTCACTGAAATCGTGAATCAGCATGGCGTTTACAACGCTGACGAAAAAGCCAGCGCTTTTCAGCGCCAAAGCGACCGGTCTCCAGTACATGCCCGTGTGTTCCACCACAACGCGGATTTCTCCACCTGGCCTGCGGACGGCGACCGTGCTTTTCCCCTTGGACACATCAATGCCAACCACTGTTATGGTATTCGTTTTCATGGGCAGTCCTCCAATCAAAAAGGTTTCTAATCGGTGACCGCTGCAACTCATTACCGATTCAGCTTGCTTAGTTACACGAATGTACGGAGAGTCTCCGATGCTTCAACCTGCGTAAATCGAACGCTGCAATGAGGGGGCGGTTTACAGTTTGCCAGTACGAGCGTGGAAGCTCAAGCAATGCCCCGTAAGACCGATTACCCCTTCATTGTAGCTTAGGTATGAGCCGCTGTGCAGCATGGATTTTCCACGCCGTTTCAGGGTCAAACTCATTGTAGCAAGCAATGCTTTGTGGTACCCACAAAGCTAAAAGGCCGATTTCCGCTTTTGCGGAAACCGACCTTTTGCTTGTTGGTGGTAATGCCCCCCAATCCCCTTTAAACGCACAATAAATTGTGCGGCTGCGCGTCCTGCGGACGCTTTCGAAGTATAAAGCAACTATCAATGTCAGCTATTAATTTGGAGCACTAACAGCAAGCATATTATTTTCTATTCAACGCCAAGCGCCTTAAATACAGCATCTTCTGCACTTTGGTAAAAAACGAGGTTAAAACTCCCTACCAGTTCAGCAGGAACAGTGCCAATATCCGAAGCGGATGTTATCGGTAGCAATACTTTTTTAGCGCCACTATCCAGACACACCTGAAGGACATTGGCCAATTCATCTGCCTTGATAATTGTGCCACTGATACTGATTTCGCCTAGAATTGCCATCGAGCCAATGGCAGGTTTGTTTAGTGCAATCGAACATAGCGCAATCAATGTGGGAAGGGCCAGTCTGCTGGTCATACCAATTCCCTGCAAATCTTGATAATTCATGATGTAATCTTTTGTCGTAGTGCTGATTGAACCACTGATTCTTTTCCCGTTGGCCTTCAGAAAATTGAAGGCGGTATTGGATGCTTCTTTGGCATCGCGGTCATTGCCAAGGCCAGTGCGTTCAAATTTACCATTTCCGGGCAGCATCTGGGATTCCAAACGGTAAACCCCAATCATTCCTGATTTCCCCTGTGAAACGGTATATACCTGCCCCGGATTGCATAGTCCTTCCGGAATGAGTTTTCCGCCGCCTTGCTCTGGCACCGATACATAATGTTCTTCAAAGGTTTCATTGTCAATATAAGAGAAGTTGACATCGTAAAACTCCATACCCCCGAGCTTTTTCAGTTGCTCTTTCACACGACGGCGCAGTTCCAGAGAAAGCTTCAGAATTTCCTCAAGCTGTTCCTTCGTATATTCACCGTCGGGGTATACCAGTTTAATGAATCCGCCAACCATCTTTCGGACGGCAATGGTGTCGCGCTGATTCAGATTTTTACCCAGATGAAAATATTTGTCCAGAGCGTCCCCGTATTGTTCCTTGCGCAATTCGCGCAGAAATTCAGCCAGATAATCGGTGATAAAACCGTAATCATTGGTGAAGTGCTCCGGACGAAATTTGGGAATTTCCCAACCTGGGATATAATAATGAATGCGGTCCAAAAATGCCGTATCGGTACCCATCTCCGGCGGAAACGGATCAAACAGACTTGAAGTTTTCAGAAGGACGTCAACACTCTGGTTGATGTTGCCTATAAACACCATAGAAGCTGAAGCCGCTTTTTCTTCCTTGCCGCGGGCAAAAGAGCCGGAAGCCATGTAATCCTTCATAATCTGAATGCCGTCATTATCCTTGAAATGGATACCCGCGACCTCATCAAAAGTTACACAGTCCCAAAGTCCTACTAAGCCAATGGTTTTCCTGCCCATGTTGTAAAACAAGTTTGCAACGGTAGTTTGACCCCCGGATACCAAAATTGAATTTGGAGATATTTCTTTATAGAGATGCGATTTGCCGGTGCTGCGCGGCCCAAGTTCGCAAAGGTTGAAGTTGTTTTCTACTAACGGCAGCATACGGGCAAGCAGCAGCCATTTCACGCGATATTCCAGAACTGACGGCTCCATGCCAATAGAGCGGAGCAATAAATCAATCCATTCGTCTTTTGTAAAAGCTTTCCGCCCGGCCTTTAGCTCTTCAATGTCTACATGGGGCATTTGGATTGGATCTAGTTTTCGAATTTTAATCGGTGTTTCACTGTTTTTGTCCTCTTCTATGTACTCGTAATCGAGCTGGACAATGCACCAGATTCCACCACAAAGCAGGCGGTCATATTTGGTTGGATATTCTTCCGAGATAGGGACAGCTTTCAGCCCAAGGTTGGAAAATTCTGCTTCATAGCTATCCTTTTTAATGTTAAGGCTGACCGTAATTTTATCAATGACAGTGTGACTGCCGTGCTGACGCAGCAGTGAAAGAATTTTTTGTGCTTCGTCAGGACGAACAAAGTTGTCGGCGAGGATTTTCTTAACGTTTTCTACGCCTTCTTCGATTTCGCTCTCATCTTGTGAAGAGCAGTACATACCAAGAAGATATTCCAGCACATAAACCGGAACATTTGCCCCCTCTTTGATTTTTTTCGTCAAGTCTTTGCGAACAATTTTCCCCGCAAAATTTTCCCGAAGTTTCCGGTGCATCTGCTCCAGTGCATCCTGAGCCTCGTCAACCATCCTTCTCCACTTCCTATCGATATTTACAGACCAAATCCATAATCATCAGAAAAAGCAAGATCCATGACGACGGCATGACGGAACACCTCAATGCCGTTGCTTTCATCATAGGCCACCAGATAATAATGCTTGTCTTTGTCGTATTTCTTGTTCTTAAAGGTGAACCGCATCCGAAAAATACGTTTCTGTGTATCCGCATCACGCTTGTCTGCAGCATAGATGTTTTCATTGGAGATTTTTTCATTGTCCTCAGACACGAAATACAGGCGGAAACTAGTCCCTTTTACTACGTCGCTTACCGGCTCCGACTGGATAAAGTCCAGAGTGGTAATCATGTTGGTGATTTTTTGGACAAGGCTTACCAGCATAATCTGTACTGTTTTGGTTTCCATGTGGCCTTTTTCCATCTTAATGTCGATGACTGGAATCAGCATCTCCTGCGGTGAGGAACCGCCGTGTACATAATTTTGCCCGCCGTTGCCGGGCGTTTTGAAAACACTTGTGCTGCAAGGGAAGGACACAACCTTATCATCATGATTTCCAAGTAAATATCCCAGGCTTAAATTACAAATGCCGTTATCCTGAACCGGCTGTTTCGATACAATATAGCGGCGCTTTACAATGCTGTTTTTATCTGTTACGCCGCCGATTTTATCACTTTCCTGTACTTTGTCACGCTTATAAATAAAGCCGTGGTCCGCCGTGACGATGAAGTGCAGTGTGTTACCGTTTTGGGCAATATTTCGTATGAGTTCAGCAATCTCATTGACTGTCTTTTCACAGGCATCAAAGACCTCATCCTCAGTATGTTCACCATGCACATCAATCTGGTCATGATAAATGTAAACGACCTGCTTACCGGTAAAGACTTTCCTCAATGCTTCCTTGCCCTTATTCATACTCTTAATATCATTGAATTGGACGCAGCAGCTTTCCGGCACTGCAGCCTGTAAAACGGATTGCCTTGCCGCGAGGTCGATGCAGGATACGCCATCCACCAATTCCTTGCCGTCATCCGTCAGTTCCAATGTGGTATGCGGCAGCAGTGCCGACATACCAAGGCGTGTGTAAGACGGTAACGTGCTGAGCATAGCTTCCAGCTTTGCCGTGCATTTCGGATCATCCTGCATCTTTGTAAACAACTCGCGGCCAACCTCATACCTCATTGCGTCAGAAATGATGACCACTGTGCGTTCACTGTTGTTCTTGACATACCGGTCAAAGAAATTCCGCTGCAATGGCAGAACTGACAACGCATCCGGTTCCAGCAGACCATCATTCCACTTCGGCAGCTGTTTCCCCAGGTACTCGTTGGTATAGATGTTTTCAACCAAATCCCGCAGCGGTTCGAATTCTTCGGTATTGTCCAGTTTATCGTAACAAGAATAGAACTGCCGATATTTTGCATCAATCAGGCAATCGGCGGATTGATACTGTTTGACGATGGCCTTAAAGTCATTCGGGCATGAATAATTGGCTGCCATAATCAGGCTGTAAGCGCTGTCCAGTACCTGATATGCGGAGGAAAACTTCTTTCCAAAGTGCATTTTCAGCCGC
>JAEZFF010000025.1 GCA_023417635.1 Bacillota bacterium
TTTTTGAGAAAATCCTCCCTCAAATACGGGAAAACGCTATATTTGTATTATCATGCCGAATTAGTACTGCTTGTATTTTATTGCCAACTCGTTAAAAAACAAAGTTTAAAAGCAAAACGGCGGCAGCGGCGACAAGTCCATTGGAACCGCCAAGAAGAAAAAGCCTTTTTTTCCGCACAACGTTCCGCGTCATTTTCAGCTCAATAAAATTCAGTACGAAAAATACTACCGGCAGGCAGCAGCAAAAAATCATACTGTTCTGCGAAAAGAAGAGGCACGCCAGCAGAAGCATGGAAATAAAGACCGTGACGATCGTTACGGTTCCAGCATTTTTTGCTGTTTCTCGGTTGTTCATTGTACCGCGCCTCCCGTCACCCGGTGGATATAACCGGAAAGTTCATTCAGCATCTGAGTTTTGCCAAAATAATCATTGTGGCCGGTCCCTTTTATGTAAACGAATTTGTAAACCGACTTGAATTTTTTTGCAAGCGCTTCACTCTGCTGATAATTTATCATCTTGTCCGTTTTGGACGTAAAGATAAGCGGTGATACCTGTACATTTGGCGCATAGCGCTTCGTGTCGAACTGATAGCGCATCAGAGCCGTCATCGGCCCATGAAAAATATCCAGCATACTGTTGTAAAGGTGCTGACCGTCATAATACGGCGCTACAAGAACAAGGCCGGCCACTTTTCTCTGCGAAGCAAGGCAGGTCGCGGCGCCGGTGCCAAGGCTGTAGCCAACCGAAACAACGTGCGATTTCTCCACATAAGGCTGTTTTACGGCGAAGTCGTAAATATCGACGGCGTCGGAAAACATATCGGCGTCGCTTGGGGTTCCGGCACTGTACCCATAGCTGCGGTAGTCCATCATCATAACATTGCAGCCGGCATATTTTTCAAAGACCCGGCCTTTGAGGTAATTCCGGAAAGTCTGGGAAGAATTCTGGCCGTTTCCGCCAAAATAAATGACAAGCGGGGCAGGCTCATTTTTTGTGTTTTTCTTCAGCCAGCCGCGCAGCTGCGTCCCATCGCGCGCGGTAATGGAAACCTGTTCAAACTCCGGTTTTGCTTTCAAGGTGTTGAAACACTCCACACTGTTGCTTGGAGAAAAAAGGAGCTTTCCCTGCAAATAGTAGACGGAAACACCGAGGGCCACGGCGAAGTTTAGAACACAGATCAGAACGCTGGCGGTAATCTTTGCGGCACGCCGCTTTCCAATCTGCTTGACGCCAAGGTAAAGCAGAAAGTTTACGCCAAAGAAAGCGGCGGTAAACAGCAGGTAAAAAAGGCCCATTTCCCAACCGCCAAGAATAAAAGTGTACGCAAGAATCGTAACCGCCGTCATTGCTAAAGCAGCAAGGAGGGATAATTTTCCTTCTTTTTTCATCTGTTACAGTTTCCCTTGTTCCACAAGCCTCGCAGTCTTCAGTACAAGCACCTGTGTTTTTGCGTCTTTGATTTCGCCGGACATCACCATCTGGGCAGCTTTTTCCAGCGGGATTTTCTCCACTTCGAGAAATTCCCCTTCGTCTAAGTCGTCCGCACCGCGGCTTTCCGCGCGGCAGGCATAAAGGGAAATAATTTCGTTTGTGTAGCCGGGGGAGGGGTACAGCTTGCCAAGGTCGGCATAGTTTTTCCCCGCCACTCCAGTTTCTTCGCGCAGCTCGCGCTTTCCAGCTTCAAACGGGTCTTCGCCCTTTTCAAGCTTCCCGGCAGGAAGTTCCAGCACGACTTCATGGTACGGGTAACGGTACTGGCGCACAAAGTAAAGCTCGTTTTTCTCAGTAAGCGCGGCAACGCTTACGCCGCCGTGGTGGTCTACGCACTCGCGCATCACTTTGCGGCCATTTTCAAGTTCTGCACGGTCAACGTGAAAGTCGAGGATTTTGCCGTGGTAAACGTCCGTCCGGTCAAGGGTTGTTTCCGTCAGTTTCATAAAATTATCCCTCCGCTTTTTTCGTAAGAACGCAATGCTGCCACACACCCAGCACCGCCGCAAATACAAGCAGCAGCACGGTTGACGGAACGCCAAATCCCGTCCAGAAAACGCAGACGAGCGCCGTAATCTGCAGAATGTACAGTGCGGCGAAGCCCGCCTGCCTGGCGCCGAAAATTTTCCGCTTCGCGCAGGTGACAAGCACCGGAATTCCGTCAAAAACCGTCATCAGCACCGCAAGGGCACTCAGCACAACAAGCCTTATCATTTCCGCCGGAAAATGATAAAAGAAACGGAAAAAAATCAGCAGGGCGGCACACCCGATCACCGTTTTATTGATTTTCTGCTCACTCATACGCGGCTCCCGTTCCCTGAAAGTTTTCCACTTTGTCTGCACCAATGGTGGAAATCCTGCAGCTTTCTCTTTAAAACTGTATATTTTCTACAGGTTAGTACTAATCGTATTTGGATTACCCTGTTTTCGCATCATTTTACTGCCTAAGAAAACGCATAAGTAAAATTCGGTTCGTAATCGTAAAGTTCGCGGTAAAGCGCAGCGGCGCGGCTGCGGTAAAAATCCATACCCTTCGAAGCCGCCTCCACCCGCGCCATGGAACCGCCAAGGGCCTGCGCGTCGTCGCTGATTTTTTTCAGCGCGTCGTTCCGCCCGTTTTCCCAGTCTTTCTGCTCTGCTTCAATTTGTGCTTTTTTGTCGGAATTCGACGCCAGCCGGTCTTCCAGCTCGGAAAACGCGTGGTTGATTTCTTTTTCCCAAAGGACCGCATATTTTCCCGAAACCTTTACCATGTCGGTATTGGAGATGGCTTTTTTCATTTCGGCAATATACTTCACATCAATGGGGTTTTGTTTAAACTTAGCGTTAAATGCATCACTGTCTGTACTCTCTGTTTTCACCATACCGCCCTGAGAGACGGCTCCGTCCGAAGAAGCGGCAGAAGAAGATTCCTGCCCGGAAACAGCGGACGAACTTTGCCCGGAAGCCGTCTGCCGCGAAACCGCGGAAGACGATGCAGCAGAGGACACTTCCGGTGTTTTGTTACAGCCGGAGCAAAGCACCCCTGCCGTGCAGAGAACTGCAAGAAGCAATCCCGTTTTTTTCATCAAAAACGCACCTCGTTATTTTTCCGGCTCCACGCCATCTGGCTGCTCTGCTTCGGAAGAATCCTCTACCGCTTTTTCCTCCGCCTGTTCGTCGGCGGTTTCGCCGCCTTCTTCTGCACTGCCGTCGTCTTCCGGCTGTGCGGTTTCTTCGTCATCGCTGCGGGAAACGCGTGCCAGCGTTACAACGCGGCTGCCTTCCGCAAGGCGCATCAGCAGCACACCTTTGGAAGGCCGTGCGCATACGCGGATGGAATCTGCATGAATGCGGATAATAATGCCGTCGGAAGAAATCAGTATCAGGTCGTCGGCAAGCGGGTCAACCAGCTGGATGGACGCAACATTGCCGTATTTTGCCACGCGGTAATTGATTTTGCCCATGCCGGCACGCCGCTGGAGGGTGTAGTCCGTAAGAGGTGAAAGGCGGCCGTTGCCGGTTTCGGAAACCGTAAGCAGAAGCGCGCCTTCGCGCACAACGCACATGCCGACAATGGTGTCGTCTTTTTTCAGCGTCATGGCTTTTACACCGCGCGCCGTGCGTCCCATGGCACGAACGTCATTTTCATCAAAGCGGATTGCCATGCCGAAACGAGTGGCAACAAGAAGCTGGTCTTTTCCGCCGGTCAGGCGGACCCAGGAAAGTTCGTCGCCGTCGTCAAGGTTTACGGCGATAACGCCGCCTTTGCGTGCGGTGTTGAACTCGGAAAGGCGCGTGCGCTTGATGATGCCGTTCTTGGTAATCATCACAAGGTAGCTTTCGGCGTCGAACTCCGTCACACGAATCATGGAAGTGACTTTCTCGTCCTGCGCAATGGGCAGCAGATTGGCGATATTCACGCCCTTGCCGGTGCGGGAGCCTTCCGGTATTTCGTAGCTCTTCAGGCGGTACGCGCGGCCGCGGTTGGTGAAGAACATCACATAGTTATGCGTGCGGGTGAGGAACATTTCGGAAGCGATATCTTCCTCGCGGCGCGTCATACCGCTTACGCCGCGTCCGCCGCGGTGCTGGGTGCGGTAAACGTCCGGGTCCTGCCGCTTAATGTAGCCGAACTCCGTCATGGTAAGCATGCACGCTTCATCCGGAATCAGGTCTTCAATATCCATTTCGCCGCTGATGGTTTCAATTTCCGTGCGGCGGTCGTCGCCGAATTTGTCCCTTACGGCGATAGTTTCCTGCTTTACAATGGCAAGCACGCGCTCTTCGTGCGCGAGGATGTCCTGATAATCTGCAATTTTTCCCAGGAGGCTGGCAAGCTCCTGCTCCAGTTTTTCGCGCTCGAGGCCGGTCAGGCGGCCAAGGGGCATTTCGACGATTGCCTTGGTCTGTACATCGTCAAGGCCAAAGCGCACGCTCAGTTTCTGGCGTGCTTCCGCCACGGATTTAGAAGCGCGGATAATTCTTACAACTTCGTCGATATTGTCGACGGCAATTTTCAATCCTTCGAGGATATGGGCGCGGTCCTGTGCTTTTTTCAGCTCAAAAGCAGTGCGGCGGCGCACAACCTCAACCTGGAATTTGATGTATTCTTCGAGGATTTGCTTTAAGGTGAGCAGCTTCGGCTCGCCCTTTACGATGGCAAGCATAATAACGCCGAAGGTTGTCTGCATCTGTGTGTAAGTATACAGGCGGTTCAGCACAATCTGGGGGGAAGCGTCGCGGCGCACGGAAATAACAATGCGCATCCCTTCCCGGTCGGAATGGTCTTCAATGTTGGTGATGCCTTCAATACGTTTTTCTTTGACGAGGTTGGCAATGTTTTCAATCAGGCGGGCTTTGTTCACCTGGTAAGGCAGCTCCGTTACAACAATTTGGAAGCGGCCGTTCTTTTCCTCTTCAATTTCGGCACGGGCACGCACAAGAATGCGGCCGCGGCCTGTGGCATACGCGGCGCGGATTCCGCTGCGGCCCATGATGATGCCGCCCGTTGGGAAATCCGGGCCTTTAATGCTCTGCATCAGCTCGTCAAGCGTTGCGTCCGGGTTGTCGATGAGGGTACAGACGCCGTCGATAACTTCCCTCATGTTATGCGGTGGGATATTCGTTGCCATACCGACGGCAATGCCCGTGGAGCCGTTTACCAGAAGGTTCGGGTAATGGCTTGGCAGAACGACAGGTTCTTTCAGGCGGTCGTCATAGTTTGGCTGAAAGTCAACGGTGTCTTTGTCAATGTCCTGCAGCATTTCCACTGCAACTTTGCTCATGCGGGCTTCTGTGTAACGGTAAGCAGCCGGCGGGTCGCCATCTACGGAACCGAAGTTGCCGTGACCGTCCACCAGAAGGTAACGCATGGAAAAATCCTGCGCAAGGCGCACCAGTGCGTCATAAACCGAGGCGTCGCCGTGCGGGTGGTAACGGCCCAGCACAGAACCGACGGTGTCGGCGCATTTGCGGTACGGCTTTTCCGGTGAAAGGCCGTTTTCATACATGGTGTAGAGGATGCGGCGGTGAACAGGCTTTAAGCCATCGCGCACATCCGGCAGGGCACGCTGTACGATAACAGACATGGAATAATCCAAAAATGCCTTTTTTACCTCTTTTTCAAGGTCGACGTCAACGATTTTTGACTTTGCTTCTATTTCATCCATTCACGGGCACCTTCCTGCTTGAATTTTTGTTTTATCGTTTTGGCAAGCAGGTCTTCGACCCGCTTTTGCTCGTCTTTTTTCATGATGCGTTTGGGCACACACCGGCACTCCCCAATCCCGGTACAGAAAAGAATCATCTTCTCGTCGGCATATGCTGCGTACAGCATTTGGTACGGGATTTTCGCCGTATACCGCTCCGACTGTACTTCAACCGATTCTTCCCCAAACACTGCCGTCTGCGCTGTTACGCTGCGGCGGCCGGTGTCGAATGCGGCAGAGGCACGCCTTTTCGCGGCGGCTTCCAAAGTGGGAATGCAGAGGAAAAGGAAAAACACCCCGCACACCATCAGCACGGAAATCAACGGCTGTGCTCCCGGTTTTGCGGTGAAAAGGACGCACGCGGCGGCTATCATCACCAACCCCACAATGCGGGAACCAACACGGTACACGCCGCCGCTCTGCATTTTCATCTGTGCCAGCGCTGCGTCGGCAAAATCATCACGGGTCAAGGCAAAACTTACAGTGACCGGCTCCATTCAGGTTCCTCCTCTTTTGGCGTGGTACCATCTGCCGTCAAATGCACTGTGGAACAGTGCAGAAAGGCGCTTCGCGGTATCTTTCGGCAAGCCCTTTTTCCTGACCACAAACAGGAAACGCTCCCGGCCGCCCGCTGCGGCAATGAAATCATCGGTTTCAACGCAGAGAAAAAAATCCGTCCAGTACTCTGTCATCTGTTCGCAGCTGCTTTTTACTTCCACATGGTCATGAAAAACGGCCAAATCGGCAGGAAGTGCCGCCAGCGGACAGGAGCGGAACCATTTTCGCACCTGCCGCGCTCGGAAAACCGGCTGCAGCAGACCAACAAGAAGCGCCGCCACAGCGCAGACTACGGCAACTGAAATTGGAATCCACACGAAGTGCGGGAAAGCGTGCAATCCAGCCGGAATCAGCGACGCAGCAACGGCAGCGCCCGTCAGGCACAGGGCCACACGGGTGGATCGCCGTTTCATAGGGCTGGAATAATAGCTCAGCGCAGCTTCCGCTGCAATATAATCCAGCTCCGTCAAGGTCTGATGCAGGATAACCGGCTTTTCCTTTCGAATCATATTCTCCCTCTCAAAAAAGCCTTTTGAAAAAGGCTTTGCGGCACAATGTGCCTTTCGCTGCCTATGGCACTCACGAAGAAAGCCCGGCAAGAAAGAGAAGCTTTTTTGTCGCATGGCTTTCTATCGGGGGTTATTTCCATTTTGTAAAATCTTCAATCTGAGAAAAAATGCTGTGCCTTTCGCTGCCTACGGTACCCACGAAGAAAGCCCGGCAGGAAAGAGAAACTTTTTTGCCGCATGGCTTTCTATCGGGGGTTATTTTCATTTTGTAAAATTTTCAGTCTGAGAAAAAGTGCCATGCTGTGTTTAGGTCTTTTTGCCTTTTAGGTTTCGTTTTTTTCCCCGGTAAAAGGCCGGGTTCCAGCGAGGAGAGTTGCTTCCACATAAGGCAGAGCGTCCGTACTGATGCAGCGGAAAGGGAAAATCAGCAGCCGATGCTGTAGGCTGTCGTCCCCGCTCAGCGGTGGAACATCAAGGGCGAAAGCATTCTCGGTCTTCAGCAGTTTTGAAGTGCCGTCCAGCGGAATCTCCCTTTCGCCGCTTCTGCCCGGCGCGCCGATATGATCCGGGTAAACGGCAAGCCGCATCTGGCCTCCGCTCGCCTTTGCAAGTTTCCGTGCTTCCAGGTGCAGAATCTGTGTCGGTTTTGCCAGAATATGGGCTCCTACAAAAATCATGCAGGCAGCCATCACAGCGCCCCACAGGTTCCGGACAATGCAGACGCAAACAACTCCTGCCAGAAACAGGCAGGCTGCAAGGACAATACTCAGCGTATGAGAAGAACCCGACAGGTTCACTTTTTTAAGGCAGCTGTAAATTTCCTGCTCATTGGGGTCACAGCTGATGGAAACACCTGTCTGCGGTTCTTCAAACTCTTCGGTATCGTCCGCTACGTACTCCGCACCCTTTGCGGGTGCGTTGGTACTTCGGCCGGGGTCACCATCGCCGGCAGGCTCAGGTTCCTGTTTCTGCGGATTGTCTTCGCTTTCCGCCACAGTAAAAAACGAAATCATATTTTTTCCTCCTTTCCAGCCTTTTGAAAAAGGCTGGGCGAAAACTTCAGCTTTTAAAGCTTGAAATTCTATTTTAAGATTTTATTTTGAAAACCCTGGTTGCTATGTTTTCTAAATAGAACTTAACCTTGCGCTACTGCCTTCCGGAAGAGGCTGGGCGAAAACTCACGACACGTGCCGTCAAACATCGAGGTTTTCTAGGAATTTGGCGTTCTGTTCGATGAATTCTCGACGCGGCTCCCGCTGTGGACGGCCTCACCCTTTGCCGCTTTGCGGCATTCCCCTGGCAGGGGACTCGCCGCGTGCTGAATTTGCAGGCTTACTTAAACATCGAGGTTTTCTACGAATTTGGCGTTCTGTTCGATGAATTCTCGGCGCGGCTCTACCTTGTCGCCCATGAGAATGGTAAACGCTTCATCGGCAGCTTCGGCATCTTCTACCTCAACGCGCAGCATCAGGCGGCGCGCCGGGTCCATCGTGGTTTCCCAAAGCTGGTCCGGGTCCATTTCACCAAGGCCCTTATAGCGCTGGATCTCATAGCCGGTTTTCATGTCGGTCATCAGGTTATCGCGTTCTTTATCGGAATAAGCATAATAATGCTTCTTGTTTTTCGTCAAGCGGAAAAGTGGCGGCTGTGCCAGATAAATGTGGCCCTGCTCCACAAGCGGTTTCATGAAACGGAAAAAGAATGTCAGCAGGAGCGTACGAATATGGGAACCGTCGACATCGGCATCGGCCATGATAATAATTTTGCCGTAACGAAGTTTTTCCATGTTGAAATCATCGCCAAGGCCGCACCCAAGCGCGGTTACAATCGGCTGCAGCTTTTCGTTGCCGTAAACTTTATCGAGCCTTGCTTTTTCCACATTCAGCATTTTGCCCCAAAGTGGGAGAATCGCCTGGTAACGGCGGTCACGGCCGCCTTTTGCGGAGCCTCCTGCGGAATCGCCTTCCACGATGTAAATTTCAGTTTCTTCCGGGTCGCGGCTCTGGCAGTCTGCCAATTTACCCGGAAGGGAAGCGCCTTCCAGTGCAGACTTGCGGCGCACCATCTCGCGTGCTTTGCGCGCGGCCTCGCGTGCGTGGGAGGCCGCCATGGATTTGTCAAAAATAGCGCGTGCCGTGGCGGGGTTCTCTTCGAGGTAAGTGGAAAGCTTTTTCCCTACAACGTCGTTCACCAGCGTACCGATTTCGGTGTTGCCGAGGCGGGTCTTGGTCTGGCCTTCAAACTGTGCTTCTTTGACCTTGACGCTGATAATTGCAGTAAGACCTTCGCGGAAATCTTCGCCGCTCAGGTTTTTGTCGCTGTCTTTCAAAATGCCGAACTTGCGCCCATAGTCGTTCATCACGCGGGTAAGGGCACGCTTAAAACCATCTTCATGCGTGCCGCCGTCCACGGTGCGGATATTATTGGCAAAAGAAAGAATTACTTCGTTATAGCTGTCGTTGTACTGCATGGCAACTTCCGCCGTAGCGGAATCGTCCGGCGCAACAGCCGCGAAATGGATAATATCCGGGTGAATGACTTCGACACCCTTCTTTTTGTGAATATATTCCACAAAACTGCTGATGCCGCCCGAATACTGGAAATCGTCTTCCCGGCGATTTTCCGGGTCGCGCTCGTCAGTCATGACAATGCGGACTCCGGCATTCAAAAATGCCTGTTCGCGCATCCGCGTCTGCAGCGTTTCATAGTCAAAATGGGTTGTTTCGCGGAAAATCTCGGTATCCGGCTTAAAACGAACCAGCGTACCGCTCTTCTGCGGGTCTGTTTTGCCGCGCTCTTCCAAATCAGTTACTGCTTTGCCGCGCTCAAAACGCTGAAAATAAGTGACACCGTCTTTGTAAACTTCCACTTCCAGCCATTCGGAAAGCGCATTCACAACGGAAGCGCCCACGCCGTGCAGGCCGCCGGAAACTTTATATCCGCCGCCGCCAAATTTGCCGCCCGCGTGCAGAATGGTAAACACAACCGTTACGGTTGGAATGCCAGCCTGGTGGTGAATGCCGATTGGAATGCCGCGGCCGTCGTCCTGTACGCTGACAATGTCATCCGGCAGGAGCCGAACGTCAATTTTGTCGCAATACCCAGCGAGGGCTTCATCGATGGAGTTGTCTACAATCTCGTAAACAAGGTGGTGCAGCCCGCGCGGCCCGGTAGAGCCAATGTACATACCAGGTCTTTTGCGAACAGCCTCCAGCCCTTCCAATACCTGTATTTCACTTTCGTCGTAAGCATCGTTTGCCTGAGTTACTTTGCTGAAATCCAACTCAAACCCTCCTGTGCGAAGAAAATTTCCGTTTTTGGGTTCTCCGCTTGTTCTCATTCAATGGCCAATCATCCACCGAGGATGTTCTTATTTTGTACAGTCTTTTATATTATACAATATGTTTATCATGAAAGCAAATATCCGCCATGGATATTGCCGTTTCATCAATTTATTGCTGTTTTTGCTAATTTACAGCTTGCGGTAAGCAAGAGCAAA
>JAEZFF010000040.1 GCA_023417635.1 Bacillota bacterium
GACCGAGCATGAATGTTCCACCTGGGAAGAGGCACGTGAACGCCTGCGCGCCGGATTTTACCTGCAGGTGCGCGAAGGTTCCGCAGCAAAGAACCTGACGGCGATTCTAAGCGGCGCTCTGAAGGAAGGGGGTTCATTTGACCGCTTCCTCTTCTGCACAGATGATGCTCATCTGGACGACACAGCCAAAAACGGGCACATTGACCGGAACATCCGCATGGCGATTGCATTGGGCATGAACCCAGTCACTGCCATAAAAATTGCCACGCTGAACGCGGCGCGCGCCTACGGTTTCCGTGACCGCGGCGCTGTCGCTTCCGGTTACCGCGCGGACCTTGTTGTGCTTGACGACCTCAAATCCGTTACGATCCATGAAGTCTACAAAGACGGTATTTCACTGGATGAACTGCCGAAAGCATTCCCGAAGACTCGCGTCAGCCATGAGCTGCGGCACAGCGTACACATCCCGAAACTGCGGAAAAACTGCCTGAAGCTGAAGGCGGAAGAAAGTTTCCCCATAATTGGCCTTGTACCAGGGCAGCTTATTACAAAGAAAATTATGCTTCCGCTTCCGCAGAAAGACGGCTACTTCACCCCTTCCGGCGATATCTTAAAAATTGCCGTCGTCCAGCGGCATGACGGTTCCGGCCGAATAGGCGTCGGCGCAGTGAAGGGCTTCGGGCTGAAAAACGGTGCGGCGGCTTCCACCGTCGGCCACGACGCACACAACCTGATTGTAATCGGTGACAGCGACGCCGATATGCTCGCCGCCGTAGAAGAGCTGAAATCCTGCGACGGTGGGTACACGCTCGTGAGCGGCGGAAAACCCGTAAAGACCATTCCACTCGAAGTAGCCGGCCTCTTTACCGATGACTGCAGCATAAACCTGCCGCAGGAGTTGAGTGAAATGACAGCCCTCTCCCACCGCATGGGCGTTCCGGGAAACATCGACGTGTTCCAGAATCTTTCGTTTCTGTCACTGCCTGTTATTCCGGCTCTGCGCATAACAGACTGCGGGGTTTATGACACCGAAGAACAAAAATTTCTTGCAAAATGAATAATTTCCCCCGAAAAATTGCTTCTTTGATGAAAACTTAACCAATGGTTAACCTACGGGCCAATTTTATAAAATACGCCTCCATTGCAAAAAGCCGTCCAGTACCTTATCCTAGAACTAGAATAAGAGAACGGAAGGGAACGGGATTAAGATGGAACTGCCGATTGGAAAAATAATACTGAAACTGAGGAAGAAGAACGGTGCTACTCAGGAACAGCTTGCTAATGCGGTCGGCGTTTCCGTTCCGGCCGTTTCCAAGTGGGAAACCGGAAATTCTTACCCGGATATTACGCTGCTTATGCCGATTGCCCGCTATTTCGGCGTTACAGTAGATGACCTGCTTCATTATCAGAATGATATTTCCGAAAAAGAAGAGGAAGCAATCATCAGGGAATGCACGCAGACTTTCGAGGGAAAGGGCTTTGATGCAGGGATGTCACTATGCAGTAATTACCTGAAAGAATACCCGAACAATCTTCGCCTGAAATACGAGCTTGCCGGCCTGTTCCCATGGTATGCCGGCAAAAGCGGCGCAAGCGCGGAGAAAGCCGCCGACGCGAACGAGCGTGCCGTCAGCCTTTTGAAAGATGCGATAAAAAGCGATGACAGTGAAATCCGGAACGCGGCTCTTTATCTGCTTGCCTGTACCTATATCCAAATGGACAAAAGCAGTGAGGCACAGAAAGCCCTGGAACAGCTGCCGCAGCAGGGCTTCGACCCGGTGTATCTTCTCCCAACCATTTATCTGCAGAAAAAAGAATTTCAAAAAGCGGCAAAACTCAATCAATGCAATCTGCTGAATAGCCTCAGCAAGGCAGGTGGGGCCCTCATGGGCCTTGCAGGCATTGCTTTACAGGAAAAGAAGTGGGATGATGCGCTTCGTTTCGCCGATGCGCAGCGGAAGTTGATTGAAGCCGTTGATTTACAGGACTTTTCGTTATCTTCCATCTGCGGATTATACCTAAAAATCTACTGTGCAAAAAAAGACGCTGAAAATACGCTGAACTGGCTGAAACAATTTTTATCTGTATTTCCGTACGACGAGAACAGGCATCACCTTTCGGAGAACTTTTTCTTCAGCCTTGCGGAAAAGCGCGAGAAATCCGTAGTCCTCAATTTTACAAAGGACACTGTACTCCATTCGCTGAAACAGGACAAAGAGTTCGATTTCCTGAGGGAAGACGAACGCTTCAAAACGCTGCTGGAAGATTTTCAAAACGGAGATTTGGCATAACTACAGGCTTTTCTTGCCCGAACCCAATTAAGAAAAGCGGCCCATCCTCCGCTTCACGCATCAGATAGGCCGTTTTCCCGTTGTAAGGGGCCATTGGGCTCCTTTTTTATTTTCTTTTCGGCATCTTCTGTACAGCATCCGCAGCTTTTTCAAGCCATGGCGCCGGGATATCTTCCACATGGCCAGCGTCGCACTTCTGTGCAACATCCGGGTCAAGCGGCAGACGGCCAAGAATATTCAGCCCATACTTTGCGGCTGACTCCTCCAGGTGGCTTTCGCCGAAAACCTTAATCTCTTTTCCGCAGTCCGGGCACTTCACATAGCTCATGTTCTCCACAACGCCCAGAATCGGAACCTTCATCATCTTCGCCATATTGACCGCTTTGGAAACAATCAGCGAAACAAGTTCCTGCGGTGAAGTAACAATCACGATGCCGTCAACCGGCAGCGACTGAAACACCGTAAGCGGCACATCGCCCGTCCCCGGAGGCATATCGACGAACAGGTAGTCGACATCCTGCCAGACAACATCCGTCCAGAACTGCTTTACGGCGTTGGCAATCATCGGGCCGCGCCATACAACCGGCGCACTCTCGTCATCCAATAAAAGATTGATGGAGATAACATCAATGCCGTTTTTCGTGCGCGCCGGAATAATGCCTTCCTCATTTCCGCTTACCAGACCGTGCAGACCAAACACTTTTGGGATGGACGGGCCTGTAATGTCGGCATCCAGTACGCCGGTGTGAAATCCGCGACGGTTCAGCAGCACCGACAGCAACGAGGTAACAAGGCTTTTGCCAACACCGCCTTTTCCGCTGACAACACCAATCACGCGGCCGATTTTACTGCGCTTGTTCGGCTTTTCCATCATATCTGCTGGGCTGCTGCTGCGGGATGGGCAGTTTTCTTCGCAGGACGCACAGTCGTGCCCACAATTTTCTTCACTCATTCTCATTCTCCTTTTCAAGTTTGCCAATATCTTTGCATATTTTAGTTTTTTCCGCCGCGTTTGTCAAACATTGAACGGAAAGACACTAAAACTCCATTTTAATGCTTCGCAAGAAGAGGTCTGAAATCGCCTTTTCCGGGCTTTTGCCATGGTTTATCACATCATCCACCTCATGGCAGATGGGCAAGTCGACCTGGTATTTGTCGCCGAGCCTCAGCAGCGCCGTTGTAGTTGCTACGCCTTCGGCCAGCTCACCGTAAGGCTCACCGCGCACAAAAGCTTCGCCAAAGCGGCGGTTGTGACTGTACGGAGAAAAGACCGTCGCCTCATAGTCGCCAAGGTGCGCAAGGCCGTAAGCGGACATCTCACTGCCCCCCATTGCCTTGATAAGCCGGGCAATTTCTCGTGTTCCCCGGGACATCAGCGCGCCTTTCAGCGCTGTTTTGCCAAGGCCGTCGAGCATCCCTGCGGCAATGCCGATTACGTTTTTTGAAGCGGCTCCGACTTCATTGCCAAGTAAATCATGGCCATAATAAAAACGGATGAGATTCCCGGAAAAAGCGCTTACGAGGTATTTCTTTACCTCCATACTCTCGCTGTCGATTACCATGCAGTTCGGAATGCCCCGGGTGAAAGCCTGCACATGGCCCGGGCCTACCCAAATTGCAACCGGCACTTGCGGCGCATACTCGCCAAAGATCTGCGTCAGGCGCTCCCCTGTTCCCGCCTCAAGCCCCTTCATGCACAAAACGGCGGTCTTCCCCGTGAGATTTTCCGCCGAAAGCTGCTTCATCAATGTGCGGAAGCCCTGTGCGCCTACAGAGATAACAAGGATTTCTGCTGTGCACACCGCCGCGCTGAAGTTTGAAGTAAGCGCAATTTTTTCATTCAGCGTAATAAGGCCGTTTGTACAGGTTTCTCGGAACTGCCGCAGATGTGCCGAATTCTCTCGGCCGTAAAGCGTCACTTTATGACCGAGAGAATTCAGGTACCATGCAAGAAAACTCCCCCACCGGCCGCAGCCGATTACTGTGATATGCAAAACTGTCACCCCTGTATCTATCATCTATAGCATATCCAGTCACGCTGCAAAAGATGAAGTTCACTTCTGCGGTGCAGGCAAAAACAGATTTGCTATAGTGTTTCCCTAATCATACCAAAAAAAACGGGAATCGGCAACCTCAGCCTCGGTGGCCGCAACCTCGTTTTGACTCGCCGCATCGTTTCCCTGCCCTTCAAGCTTAAATCTCCAATGCGTCGATTGTAAAACAGCAGGAAAATGTTATACTGAAAAAGGAGTTTTGAAAAGAGCTTTTCAAGCAGAATACTTTTTATTCCTGCAAAAGCGCGGCGGGAATATCCCTGTATAATTTAAGAAAGCTTTCAAGTCTGGTAGCAATTACAAAACTCATTCCGGCCCTTATTTAAAATTGCTATCGTCTTGCAGCAAAAGGATGGTTATAAAATGGACAACAAGAAAATTGGAATCTTTATTTCTGAACTGCGCAAAGAGAAGAACATGACGCAAAAAGAACTTGCAGAAAAACTAAATGTAACCGACAAGGCGGTTTCAAAATGGGAAAGAGGCGTCGGCTACCCCGAAATTACAATTTTGCCGCGTCTTGCAGATGCACTTGACGTTACAACCAGTGAACTTCTTCAGGGCGAACATACGCAGGAAGGAATGCAGACTCAAAATGTTGCGGCGGAACCCATCGTCCGCAGTGCGGTGGAATATGCACAGCAAACCCACACCCAGAAAAGCAGAAATGTGAAAACGGCTGCGTTTTATCTTTTCTCCCTTGCTCTTCTGCTGGCCGCCGGAATCTGCGCCCTTTGCAATTATGTTTCCCGCCATACACTGGACTGGTCTCTCTATGTGATGGGTGCCGAAGTTGTAGCTTGGCTGACGGTCACGCCACTGCTGCGGCTGAAAAAGCATCGCTGCGTGGTATCTCTGGCGGCCCTTACTTTATCGTCCATCCCTTTTTTGCTGCTGGTTCAGGCACTCTGCCCAGCCCCGAAAATAATGATTCCGTTTGTTTTCCCCATTGTGGGCATTTCGCTTTGCAGCCTGTGGCTCCTGCTTCCCCTGACACGGTTTAAAATCCGAATTGGGTACTTTATTTCGCTGCTTCTTTTACTTTACGGGGTAGCTGTTGAAATTATTTTGAATTCGTTTATTATGGGATATTTGCACACCGACAATTCCATTTCGACAGCGATTGTTGCCGCTTCCTGCGCTTTTGCCGCTGTTGTAATTGCCGCTGTTACGCGGATAAAAACCAGAAAAGAGATTTGACTTTAAAACTAAATTCATAATTTCGGGCAAAATAATTCCCCTGAGCGCAGGATTGTAAAATCTGCGGCCAGGGGATTTTTCTATTCCGGCTGAGAACCGTTGTTTTCTGCCTGTTTTTTCTCTGCCTCAGCTTCGCGCATAGCAGATTTGCAAGCCTGCACTGCATCTTCCTGCGTTACTGTGGAAACAAGGAACCGGCCTTTGTGGCAGAAATGCAGGGTTGGGATACCGGAAATACGCTGCAGCTCTTCATTTTCCTTGCCAGCCCACTCTTTTGGAAAGTTGCATTTCACTTCATCGGAATCGAAATTTGCCGGAATAACCTGCGCGTTAAAACCTCCGCGCTGAGAAGGATACACAACGAATACGGCATCGGACGGCACCAGCACTGCTTTCCACGGAGCAAAGCGCGGCAATACTGTAATTTTGTCTTCTGCTTTTGAAAGAGCTTCTTCCACCAGCGTACGCGCACGCTGCACACTGAAAATGCCTTCAAATTTTTTACACAGCACTGTTCCGGCAAAATCAACCGCTTCCGCAAAACATTCATCCGGCGTACGGTCGGAATCCCATGCGGGGTTAAATGCTGTGACAATGCCCGCAAGCTGATTTCCACAGCCGGTGTTGTCATCTTCATCCAGGGGCTGGATGAAGTGCTCATCAAACCGCACGGCCTCTTTTTCCGCTTCTTCTGGCTTGCACCCAGCCTGCAGCACTTCCTGCCCAACTTCGCGCCAAAGCAGGCCAAACGCCGCATATGGTACACCGTTTGGGCGAACCTCGGAATTTTCCTGATGGTGGTCAAACCGCCCGCGCCCAATGTCAAATGCCAGCCCGGTAAAGTCTTCCGGGACCTCAAAAACGCGCTGAACTTTAACATCCGGTTTCAAAATTTTCAGGAGGGCTGTGGCAAATACGTCGTCAGCGTGAAATTTTCCCCCATGCGTCAAAACTGTGTCACTTATTTTCATCTTATTTTTCCTCCGTTTCTGCAATGCTTTCCCCAACCTGCCCGGCGGGTGTTTTCTCCGTTGCATACTGGGCAAGATTTTCTTCTGCAATACCCCGTAGCTTGCGCACAAGGCTCTGCGGCTCCAGAACCTTTATAAGGCTGCCAAAGCCGAGCAGCCGGCCGTAAAGCGGAGGCCCCGCAATCATATCTGCCGTAAACAAAAAGCCGCCGCCGTCTGCCTTCTGGATTGCCGCATCCTTGCCGAAGTGATCGAGCACAACGCCAATCAAGGAATCATCACAGCGAAGTGTAACCCGCATTTCATCTCCGCTGAACATGCCGAAAACTTTTTTGGAATAAGATGCTGCATCGAATGGCGGAAGCTTCTCCTTGGGAACCGCATTTTCCGGAAGCATTTCAATCCGTTCCATTTTATCCACACGGAAATTGGAAATGCCGTTATAACGCTCATAATAGGCCGTCATGTAATAGTTTTCACTGTCCCAGCCTAAGGCATACGGAAAAGCACTGTGCTGGCTTCCTTCGCGGCGGTAAGCCTTTTCCCAGCCGGAAGAGGCGTTCCAGTTCACACGGTACTCAAAATACTGAAAACCGATGGGCCGTTTTTGGGTAATGGCCTGATTGATTTGGTCGATGTTATAATAAATCTGCTCGTTCGCCGTTTTGGCGCGGCCGCACACAATAATCTGCCGCTGGAGCTGCACGGCCTGTGCCTTGCTGGAAAGGCCCTCTATCTTATGAATCAGCTGTGCAGACTTTCGCTCGGTTAAAAAGCGGGAAGACGCTACCGCGTCGGCCAAGAGCTTCAGTTCCGGCAGCTGAAATTCGCGGTTTGCAATAAAATATCCGCTTGGCGCTGCTTTGCGGTAAACAATATCGAAGCCAAAGTCGCGCAGAACATCAATATCATCGTAAATGCTCTTTCGTTCCGCGTGAATTTCCTGCTTTTCCAGTCCTTCCACCATCTGTGGAACGGTTAGGACGTGGTCTTCATCGGTTTCGCACAGAAGCATCTTGATAAGGTACAGGATTTTCAGTTTCTGATTCTTCGACTTTGCCACAGGAAAATCCCCTCCTCTGCCGTTACTGCGGCTGTGAACTGCCAAAAGTACGGATTTTTACGAGGATTTCCGAAAGCGCCGCGACGATTCTGTCCACTTCTTCTTCCGTATTCTCGGCTCCAAGCGTCAGCCGCAGCGAACCGCGCGCCTGCTCTTTGGAAATGCCCATCGCCAGCAAGACGTGAGAAGGCTCCAGCGCACCGGCGGAGCAGGCGGAACCTGCCGACGCACAGATGCCTGCCTGGTCGAGCAGATAAACAAGCTCTTCCCCTTCCACACCGTCAAAAAAGAAGGAAGCGTTCCCCGGCAGACGATTTTCCGTATCACCGGTCAAATGCGTACCCGGAAGATTCAACACACCGCGCACCAGCCGGTCACGCAGAGCAGAAATTCTCGCCGTGTTTTCCCGCATTTTTCCGCAGGAATCTTCCAGCGCAGCCGCCATCCCAACGGCGCCAGCCACGTTCTCCGTTCCCGAACGGAGGCCGCGTTCCTGCCCGCCGCCGTAGAGGCTCGGGCCAATTTGCAGCCCGGCACGCACATAAAGTCCGCCGACTCCTTTCGGACCGCCGAATTTATGTGCGGAAAAAGACATCAGGTCAACCCCCATGTGGGAAACATCGAGCGGAATATGCCCCACCGCCTGAACGGCATCGGTGTGAAAAGCCGCGCCAGCTTCATGTGCTGTCTGCGCAAGCTCTTTCAAGGGCATAACGGTGCCCACTTCATTGTTTGCAGCCATAATACTCACGAGGGCAGTGTTTTCATCCACGGCACGGCGAAGCTCGTCCTGCAAGACCCGGCAATGAGGATCTACACCGAGGAGCTTTCCCTCATAGCCGCGTTCCTGCATGGCTTCTAAAGAATTCAGCAC
>JAEZFF010000068.1 GCA_023417635.1 Bacillota bacterium
CCCGGGCCCCCGGCGCCCAAAAAAACCCCCCCCCCCCCCGCCGGGAAATGTTTTATTTTTATACGGATTCCTTTTTCTGCTTTCGCTGAGTGTGGTTGTTCCACCATGCTGCCAACCCACCGAACAGGATATTGAAGTAGTAGGTGATAACACGCCACAGCAAAACAGCCGGCCAAATGGCCGCCTTAAAATACGGCCCAAAGAAAAGGTAAAAGCAGCTTTCAGCTCCGCCGGAGGAGCCCGGAAGCGGTACAAAAGCCGACACCATGGCAACGAATACCTGTGCTGCAATCATCGTTGAAATACGTGCCCCGTGCAGGTTAAAACTGCGATAGATAAAATAGGGAATCATGCTGTTGAGCGTAATCTGCATGGCGGTAAAAGCTACAAGCGGCAAATAGAACTTTGCGGAATTGCCCATCACCTTGGAAGCGTCGTGAAACAGGGAAAGCTGGTTGTGAATCTTTGTATAGCGCTCCTGCGGGTGGCGGCAAAGCTTTATTTTATAAAGCAGATGCAGCAGAGCACGAAGGATGCGGTCTGTGGTTTTTTCACTGACCATAAAAAGCCATACCGCCGCAATAAATACACTGTTGCAGAGAATTCCGATAATTGTGATAAAAGAAAAATCACTGACATTCGTCTGAAAATAGCGCAGCTTCATAACAACCATAATAATTGCGTAAAGAAGCATAACAGCTTGGTATGTAAGAGTTTTTACCGCTACGGCGGAACATGCCACACCGGTATCCATTCCCATCTTGTGCATGGTAACAACCTGCATGGGCTGACCGCCTGTGGCAGAAGGCGTTATTGCGCTGTAAAGCAGGCCTATCATGCCAACCTGAAACGATTGTTGGTAACTCCAGTCTTTCCAAACGTGGCGAATAATAAGGTGAAGCACAAGGCCTTCCAGCATCCAGCAGGTTACTGCAGCAAGCAAGGTCACAATCAACCACCGAAAGCGAAGCTTGGTTACCACTTTGCTCAATGTTGCAATTCCACCATTCGAAAGAAGAAAGTATAAAAGGAAACCAACCGAAATGACAATTGTAACGATTGCAAGCCAATTCTTTTTGAGCTTCCCTTTGAATTTTTTAAAAGACATACAATATCCCCAAAACCTAATTTAGATTTGCCGAATTCATTTTATAACATTAGCCCCAAATATACAAGTGCAAAGCGGGAAGGAACACTTTTCGTCTGGTTTCGCTTTACATTCTGAAACGGTCAAGATATAATAAAGAATATATTAGAAATACAGGAAAGAAGTGATTAAATGCCACAGTATGTTAACAAAATTAAAATTCAGGGCGAAGGTTCCGTACGCCACATTATTGGCTTTGGATCCGGCGACTCTGGTTACGATGTACTGCAAACCGAACAAAACGGTGCACCAAATGTTTCCTATTATTACATGCGCCGTGGAAATAAAAATTGCGTGACCGTTTCTAAACTACAAGGGCGTTACTTTGTAGAGCACCGCGTTTACAGCGGCCCCGACTCTAATATGACCATAGAAAAAAAGGGCGGCACGCTTCGCAGCGTTTCGCGTGAGTTTTTGCAGGAAGCCGTAAAAGCCTACCGCGCTTACCGTATGCTTTTCAATGAATACCCGGGGTTCCGGGCTGACATTCTTGACGCAATGAAGCAAGGAATTGAATGCGTATACCTTGGCAATATGTCCAAGGACAGAGACCGCCTGTCAGACTTGCTGACACGCTCCGGATTCCACATCGAATCTTTCAATTTTGATGCCTTTACAACAAAAGAAGGCATTTGCATTTCCATGGATGGAATGTGCTACCGGCAAGATGAAATCATTCCCTGATTCTCCTCCTATACGTCACAGAATCTACATAAACTGGCAGCTGAAGGAAACCTTCAGCTGCCGATTTTTGTTTCATCCTGTGGTTTGTTATTCATACCGAAGGGCTTCAATCGGGTCAAGACGACTTGCTTTCTTTGCCGGATAATACCCAAAGAATACACCAATCAGCATAGAGAACCCTACACTGAGCAGCACAACCGGCGGTGAAATCACAAGCTTCACCCCCATAGCAGTATCACCGGCCCAGGCAAGCAAGATACCAACAATAATGCCGATAATCCCACCAATCAAGCAGATAATCACCGCTTCCACGATGAACTGGGCGCGGATATGACTGCTGCGGGCACCCAATGCCTTGCGCGTACCGATTTCTCTGGTGCGCTCAGTAACGGATACCAGCATAATGTTCATTACGCCAATCCCCCCAACCAGAAGCGCAATGGCGGCAATCGCAGCGATGGCAACGGAAATGGTGTTCATGACCGAAGTGACAGAAGACATCATGCTTTCCATATTGTAAGACTTACAGGTGTACTTTGAGTTTCCACCATAAATTTTCGAAAAATAGCTGTCAATTTTCTGGGAAAGTGCCTGTGAATCGGTCACTGACTTTGTCTTGACGGAAAAATATGCGTAGTTCTGATACTGGGCCTGTTCCTTTGCAACGCTTACCGGGATATACATTGATGTGCGCTGCTCTTTTTGCGACGCGGTCACGCCCATAAAGGAAGAACGTTCATATTTGTAAACACCTATAATCGTAAATGTTTCATCCCAGCCATTGACTTCCATAGACACTTCTTTCCCAAGCGGATTCGCATTGGTGTGGAACAGATTGGAAACCAATGCATCGGAAACAACGGCCACCCGGCGGTTCGCCGCAATGTCACGGTCTTTCAGGAAGCGGCCCTTTATCATTTTAACATTGGAAACGTCTTGGTAACCCGAACTGGCGCCAATCAAACTGATGTTGGCATACAGATGGCCATCCTGAACTTTGCCGTCCCCTACATTTTCCTGCACTGCCGTATTGGCAATCTCATCGGAAAACCGATTTTGAAACGCGGCAATCTGCTCCGGCGTGATCAAGTCGCTTTCGTCCATGTTGTTGCCGCCAACATATACTTCCGTTGTTGTGTTTTTCGCATCCCGCGGCGTAACATAGACCTCCAGCACATTTGCCCCAATGCCTGACATGGCGTCGGAAACTTTTGAAGTAACGGCATCGCCGATGGATACAATGGCAATAACAGAGCCAATACCAATAATAATGCCGAGCATGGTGAGAAAAGAACGCATCCGGTTGGCTTTCAGCCCTGCAATGGCCAGTGTAATATTTTCTTTCAGGAACATGGCTGGTTCACTGCCTTTCCACAGCCGGCGCGTTCATTGACAATTTCGCCGTCTTTCAGTGTGATAATATGCTCTGTTTCTTCCGCCAAATCCGGATTATGGGTAATCAGAATCACGGTTTTGTGGTCTTTTTCGTGCACCTGATGGAAAAGATCCATAATCATTCGCCCGGTGACGGAATCTAGCGCGCCGGTGGGTTCGTCGGCTAGAAGGATGGGCGGATCGTTAGCCAGCGCCCGCGCGATGGCAACCCGCTGCTTCTGCCCGCCGGAGAGCTCATTGGGCAGGTGGTGAACTCTTTCCTTCATGCCGACAAGCTCCAGCAGTTCCGTGGCACGCCGTTCGCGTGTTTTTGCATCAACACCGGCATAAAGCATGGGGAGCTCTACATTTTTTAAGGCGTCATTTCGCGGAATCAGGTTAAAAGTCTGAAAGATAAAGCCAATCTTCTGGCTGCGGATATCCGACATCTGGTTATCCGTCATGCGGCTGGTCGGCACATCATCCAGAAGATAGGTTCCGCCGGTCGGCCGGTCCAGAACACCGATAATATTCATCAGCGTACTTTTCCCGGAACCGGAAGGGCCAACGATGGAAAGGAATTCGCCTTCCTGTACGGTAAGATTGATGTTTTTCAGAATATGCAGTTCATTTGGAGTTCCGATAAAATAGTTTTTTGTAATATCCGTCATCCGGATCAACTCATGAGCCACTGCCTATTCCCCCTTCGAGGACGAAGAGGAAGAAAGCTGAACGATTTGCCCGGCAGCAATCTTGTCGGTTCCGGTAACAATCTTCATACCGTTCTGCAGGCCTGAGCCTGTAATTTCTGTGGAAACATCTGTTTCCAGGCCGGTTTTAATCGGGATTTCCACAGTTTTATAAAGCGCGCCATCCGGTTTAGCCGCATAAATCACCTGGCTCCCATCCGGCTTCTCTACAATCGTGTCATACGAAACCGCGAAAACGTCTTTCTTTTGTTCCAGTACAATGCTGACTTTGGCTTTCATACCAATTTTCAAATTTGGATTTTTATCGGTAATATGGGCCTTTACAGTAAAGGTCGGCTCAGAGGACTGTGTGCCCGCATTCGGCATTGCAGCGGATGCTTCCGTCGCAGCAGGGGCAACTTGGACGATTTTGCCGGCAATCTTATCTTTTCCGGTAGCGTCCGTTGTAATGGAAACATCCGTCCCTGTTTTAACCTTATCCACGTCGATTTCTTTTACTTCCGCTTCGACAGTCAAGTCAGACGTATTTTCAACACGAAACAGCGCAGTCTTTGGGATGTCACCCACGGCAGCGCCGCACTGCGTTACCGTGCCATCCATTGGCGCGGTTATCACAGCCTGCTGCATCTGTTTCTGCAGCTTTTCAAGGGCTGCGCTGCTGCTTTTGTCGCTGCTCTTTGCAAGCGCGTCATCGTATGCCGCTTTTGCAGCCTTCAGGGCCTGTTGGGCTTGGCCTTTGGCCGAAGCTGCGGCCTGCTGGGCAGAAGAAACCGCCTGCTGTGCCTGGCTTACCTTCATGCCTTGTGCATCCAGGTCTTTCTGTGGGACCAAACCGCCGGCAGCCTTTTTTTTCATTGCACTGTATGTTTGCTGTTCCGCGTTAAGGGCTGCTTCGGCCGCCGCCAGATTGTTCTGAGCCGCTGCCGTTTCGGTGCCTGTGTCGCTGCCATATTGTTTTAAGGCACTTTCATAGTCGTCCTTCGCACGTGTTACAGCTAGACTTGCGCTGGTGTTTGCAGCTTTCACAGCATCTTCCTGCTGCTTCATGTCATCCTCTAAGGAAGAGGTGTCCAAAACAGCTAGGATGTCACCCTTTTTCACCGAATCTCCTACAGATGCTGAAACTTTTTTTACTGGCAAAGTCAATGTTGTATATACATTGGCACTGCTGTTACTGCTGATTTTCCCGGTAACATTAACAGAATTCTGCAAAGTCGTTTTCTGCAGGGTCATATAAGGAACACCCATTTTGGTGTTTCCGGCTTTTGTACTGACTACACAGGCAATGACAATAATTAGCACCACACCTGCTGAAATCGCGGTAATCAAAACACCTTTCCTGCCGAATTTCTTCTTTTTCATAACACACCGCTTCCAAATTCAATTTTTGAAAATCGACACTTCACGCTCATTGTATCATTTGCATAATACAATAATACTCAAATCTTTGAAATTGTCAATCTAATTCTTTACCAATAATCTTCACATTTGGTATGCTGTTTGTGTAATACCTGCCACAGGAGCGTGAAAAACCGGCTTAAATTTTTTTTAACGCAGCCCGTATCTTGATTGACATTTTTTTACATTGATGCTATAATTTCCGATGGCAATCTTAGTTGACACCCATACAGGAGCAGACGCGCCTGTTGGAATATTGGAAGGAAGGGTTTTTAATGGAGAAGAAAAACCTCAGAAAAACAGAGGGGGCGCCGCTTTACCTTGGGCTGGCAGCGGCGGTTCTTCTGCTGGTAAGCATGATTCTGAAGTCCGGCGTTTCAACGGCTTACACAAACCTGCTTTTAGCAGCGCGGGGATTTACCACCACTGTAAGCCAACCTACAGTTCTAATTGGATCCATTATTGGATTCATCGTCTACCCCGGCATTTTTTTGATTCTTTTGCTGGTCAGCGTCGGCAAACCCAAAAGGGGAACCGCGTTCTGCGTCGTCTGGATTGTATTTTCAGTACTGGGAACGCTTGGCAGCCTGTATAGCCTTTTCGCGGTAGATGCTCAGCTGAAAGTGCTTTCCACTCAGCTTGTACCGGGCGGGTATTATCTGTTTACACTATTATCTCTTGTAGGAAATATTTGCGTTTTGGTTTCCTGCATTCTGCTTCTGCAGCGCCTTAAAAAGCCTCAGGAAGTGCCAGCTGGCAGCACAGCAAATCAATAAAATCTACATAGGAAGCAAAGGCTCCATCCCAGTGCACGGGATGGAGCCTTTTTTCAGCCTGCGTTAATTTTGATTTAT
>JAEZFF010000071.1 GCA_023417635.1 Bacillota bacterium
TCCATAAAACGAACGGCAATCAGCCGGTTGAACCAGGTATAGGCTACTTCCTCGACGACACTGTGGAAGGCGGTCTTGTAATCGGAAGATACCGCTTTCCCGCTGATTAACTCAGCCAGCCGCCTGCGCTGTTTTACGGCTTCGCCACCAACCAGATAGGGCTCTTTTGTCCCAATATCATAGAACTCCGTATCTTTGGTGGACTGGGGGAGGGCCGCTTTAATTCCAGCTTCGGTAATGCCCATCAAACCGGCTTTGTATGTAATATCTGCAATCAGTTTGTTCCGTGCCCAAACTGCAAAGTTTTTAAGAGCTGTCTTGTTCATGCCCTGCAATCTCCCTATATTAGAATTCAACATTCACAATCGTATCTTTTTCCAACTGCTTTTCCAAGTTCCGGCGCAGTGTTTCCAGGTATTTTTCAATATCGTCCTCAGATTCGATTCTCCACGAAGAGGTCAGCGTAACCGATTTTATGGTGATGTTCTTTTTCTTCTTTGGCTGCGGCTGAACACGGACTGGCGGTTCGACGGGCTTGCCGCTGCTCTTTTCGACTTCTTTTTGCCTGCGTTCTTCTTCCGCTGCCTTCTTACGCGCAATCTCCGCGTCCAGAGCATCCATGTCGTTTAGGAGGCGAAGCTTCAATGCTTCCGCGCGGTCGGCATATCCTCTCAGCCTTGATACATTGTTGCAGTGCGACGCTTCTTCCCGAATCTCTGTAAATTGTTTGAGATAATGATCTTCCATTTGGCTTTTGTATTCTTTGCCGCTCAGAATTTCCATAACGCGGTTTTTGGCTTCGTCAATCGCGGAATAGACCGGAGCTTCCTGTACATGCAGCACCTGCAGATAGGCGTCCATGAATTGCTCACGCAGTTCCGGCAGCTTGGGAATATCCTTATACGGCTCTGCTTCCTGAACAATGGAACGCATGCTGGCTACGATTGCTTCCAGCTTTGCATCCACAATATAGGTCTTGCTGTCATCATAGATTGCCAGCATATCCAGCGCACGCTCGAAAATGGTTTTTTGCTCGCTGCTGAAGAAAGACTTTACCGGGTCGAAATCGTAGGCAAATTCAATCAAATCATTTTCCATCCCGGCAACCGTATGAAAGAACTCCAGCGGTGTGTTCTGCTGAATCACTCTTTCAAGAAGCTGTTTCCCTTTGGCAACAACATTTTTGCCCGGATATTTTTTTTCATCATACCGTGCTTCCAGAATATGCAGATCGGTTAGCATATGCTGGCTGTAGGTTTGAAAGTTCTTCATCACGGAATCTTCATCTTCACTAACGGAAGAAGTATGAAACAGTTCCTTCATGACATTGCGAACAATCTTTTTATTCTTATCGGAGACGCGGATACGCTGTTCCATCAGCAGCTTTTCCGCAGACGCCTTTTTGGTAATCAAGCTGACAATTTCTTCGCCCGATTTATTCAGCAAAGTAACGTCGGCACCGTTTACAGTGAAAGATAAATCCCCGCGTCTAAACAGACGGGCAACCAGCCACTCCACATCGTCTTCTACAAAGCCGTACGGCGCTTTCATAAAACGATCCTTCAGTGTTTTCATGGAAGTCTTGACATGCATATGCGTGTTGCCAGCCACATACTGGAGAACATCGTCCAGCGCGTGTGTATTGGCTTCTTTGGCACTGTCCAGATTCAAGGTTAACTGGTTAGAAGAACGCATCATTTTTCGAATATCATCTTCGCCCATGGCAGTATCAATGTAAGAAAGTTTGTGATACACAGTTGTGACCAATCTGCCCAAGGCCTCGTCAATGCGGCTGGAGACGTCTTTCGAGTTAATCTGCGCCTTGTCACCGTTGACGTAGATGGCGGCTTCCTTCAGAGCCTCCGTCAGGAAAAGCTTGGCGTTACTGCTGCGTTCCCGCATTTCAGCACGCTTGGCTTCCTTAATCGTTTCGTACTTGGGAAGGGAGGAGGATGAGGTATTGAAACGCAAATATTTTTCAATTTTCAAATAAGTCTGTATTTCATCCATAAAGGCGCGGTCGTCCGGAAGAACGACCAGCACTTCGCTTCCTTGACCGGACATCATCCGCAATGTGTTTTCATCATTGCCGTAATCCGATGCAGGTGTTAGTATTCGAACGCCGATGTCGTAGCTTTGGGTGGATTTATAAGGCCGGTCATCCACTGTTTGGTTGAAGGGGAAAGAGTAGCGGCCATTCAAGGCAGGGCAGCGATATTTTTTATCTGTAAAAATTTCTTCAAAGATAATTTCGGATACTTTATTGATAATCTCAGCCATTTCCACACTCTGACTGTCAATTTCGCGATTAATTTCCTGCTCTTCGTTGGTTAGGAAGACATAAATATCGCCGTTTTTCTGCACCAGCATCTGACGCATCAGCACTTTCAGAGCGTCTTCCACTTTGGCCTTCAGTTCAATCCGGTCCTCGTCAATATTGGAGATCATTAAACTGGTGATATTATCGATATTGGCATTGCAGATGTCATTGCAGTACTTAATCATAAAAAGCGTTTTCAAAACATTGACGGCAAAGACATCTTTTTCTTTCCCTTCCGGATTTATGAAACTGTTCTCGTAGGCTTTAAGAATCACTCCGCGATGGCTGTGATCCAAGAAATTTTCCAGTGCGTCATAAAAAGCATAGAAAGGAACAATGGTACCTTCACTCTTGTCCTTATACTCCACCGCAGATTCCTTGAACATGGCAAGCATGGAGCGTTCGCCTTCGGAGAGATGCTTCCCGGATGCCCCGTGAATCCGAATGGAAGTCAAAACATTGCCAAGTAAATTGAATTGATATGGCACAAAGGGATAAACACAGGAGAAGTCATTTTCATCTGCGTACAGTTTTTTTTCAACGCTGTCGTTAAAAACAATCTTGTTTTTGATGATGGTTGCTTTCTGACCGTAAAGCAGACGTAACATCTGCGCTGCGGTATCATTTTTTTCTAGGATTCTCTTTTTAATCACGGCGTCCACATTGGCGGAAGAAAGGGAGATGCGGGTATCAAACCGGCCTTGAATTTTGGAAAAATCATTTCCTTTGACCTTAGTAACAGAATCAATGTCCTGCTGGCTGGTTACGATAACCCACGCTTTCCCATTACATTCTTTCCCTAATTCTTCTGTGAGAGTCTGCATGTCCAGCATCAATTTCGAATCGTCGCCTATGTACTGGCCGACCTCGTCCACCAAAAATACCACGTGATGGTTGTTGCCTTTACGGTCAATGTAGGCCTTAACACGCTTTGCAAAATCTTCAATACTGATTCGATAAGGCTCAGTCGCTTTCTCACACCAGTTTCGGGCAGCCTGCTCACTCATAAACCCCATATCGGACAGGACGTCCACAACAGTATCCTGAATGAAATCAAAATCCTGGCGGGAATCTTCCCAAGGTGCCCCATATTCCGTTGCAAATTTATCTTTAAATTCAGCAAACCGGTTCTTGTCTGTTAAGTTACGTTCCAAGTCGGCCAGGAACGGCATTGCTCCGCAGAAGCCCTGCATCTCATTAAAGACCTTCAGAAATACATTGACGATGGCATCCTTATTTTGTTTGCTGTTGGAATCGCTCTTTGAATCGATATTGAACAGGACAACATCTGTGGATGTTTTGGCAGCCAGCCGCATATCGGCAAGCACCATAGGGTCTGCTATCTTTTTATCATCTATAAAGTAGTCAATGGCATGTTTGCCGTCAACTTCATGGTTTTCCAAAAGGTAAGAAAGAATCTTTAAAAAGTGAGATTTACCACTTCCAAAGAAGCCTGAAATCCATACGCCCATTTTGGGAGTCGTACCGATAATCCCTTTTTTATAGGCTGAAAAAAAATCGGCAAAATATTTCTGCAATTCTTTCGTTACAACGTATTCTTCCAATTCTTGCTTAACATCCGAGTTCTCTTCTTGGCCGACAATGATAACCCCCTGAATTTCTCGGTCAATTGGTTTCGTAAACATATCCTTTATCAGCATTTTATATCCCCCTCAGCGTGCAATCCGAAATGCGCGATAATAGTTATCTTCTTTTAATTCGTTAAACACTACTAATTCCTGTTCGGTATAGGTTCCTGGATAAAAAAGAACCATCGGTACCTCGGCAAATCCTTGCGGCATATTATAGAGTATTTTATTGAAGACCTCCGGAGCTTCCAATAGGGGATAGCACTTACCAATCCCAGTCAGAAAAACTACTGCATTTTTGGGCGTATGCTCCGCAATATATTTCACCATCAGATTGCTTTTATCCGTGATTTTCAGTGTATGCTTCACCACAGCTGCTACACGGGAGAAACCGCCTTCCTTTTCAAAACTCTCGCACTTTTCAATGAAGCCTTTCTTCTCAAGATGATCAATAATCAGGTCATATAGATCGTAGACCACCAGTTCAAAGCCATCGGTCCCTTTTTCATTTTTATTTCTTAAATACTCAATCCTCTCACGGACTTCAAGTCCCTTTTCCGGTGGGTAATCAAATACCCAATAACTGACCTCATTGGCTTTTCCCTTGTTTTGGCGAAAAGATGGTTCCCGGATGAGGGATTCCATTTGATCCAGACGTTTCTCTAAACTTTCCATCATCTTACCCCCGTCAAAGCATGTACAATTAACTTAAAGCCATTATTATTCAACCAGCGTTCTAAAACAGGATCAAGGATGGGCTTAAAAATTTTTCGGGTGGCTTTACCTTTATCTGTAACCCCAGCCTCAAACAACATTGTTTTATAGCAACTCCCTAAACGGGTCAGAGTAGCATCTGTCCAATTTGCCACGTTTTCGTCTTGAACTTGTTTGTTTTTAAAGAAAATTCGGATATCGCTGTCAGAATATTCATTATTGCCAATAATTATTTTTTCTCGA
>JAEZFF010000102.1 GCA_023417635.1 Bacillota bacterium
GCCAGATTTTTGGATGAATTCTTTGAAGAGGAAAATCAGAAAGGAAATTCAGTATGAAGATTGCGATTCCTTCGGAAGGGGAAGAACTTGACAGCGCCGTCTGCCAGTCTTTCGGAAGAACAGACTATTTTATCTTGGCGGATACCGAAACGCAGAGTTTTTCGGTCTTGGACAATGAGGCTGCCGCGGCCGAAGGCGGTGCGGGAATTAAAGCTGCCCAAGCTATTGCAGACAGTGGAGCGAAAGCCGTTGTGACCTTCCATTGCGGCAAAAATGCCGCCGATGTTTTGAAAGCGGCAGAGATTAAAATTCTAAAAGCAGTTCCCGCAACAGTTCGGGAAACTGTTGAAAAATTTAAGAATGGCGAGCTTTCCGAACTGACTGAAATTCATGCCGGGTATCACGGAGGCGGCAGCCGATGAATGCTGCGGGGGCTCCAAATGCATCTTACGCTTGAAGTGGACGATGCGGTCCGCATGGTAGATTGCCTGAACTGCTGCGGGGGAAGGCTGTGCGCAAAAGAAATATCAAGCCGTACCGGCGTCAGCTTGCGGTTTGCGCTCAAGATCCTGAGAAAACTATGCGCTGCTCATGTGATTCGTTCTTATAAAGGCGTTGATGGCGGATATGAATTAAACAAAGAACCAGAAGACATCAGCCTGCTCAGCATTATTGAAGCGGTAGACGGGAAAATAAGTCTTACACGCTGTGTACAGACCGATGTTTGCAGTAAAAACAGAAATTCAACAAGTTTGTGCAAGTTTTATCGCCTGTACTCCGATTTATCAGACTCTATACGGAAAAAACTTGCTGCTGTTACTTTTGACCAGATTTCCGACTTCAATGGGCAAAAGCCCGCTGAATGTCCACCGGAGGAAGAGAAATGCAAATAGCTGTTTTAAGCGGGAAGGGCGGAACCGGAAAAACTTTTGTATCGGTTAACTTGGCAGTTGCCGCAGAAAATTCTGTATATCTGGACTGCGACGTGGAAGAGCCAAACGGACACCTTTTCTTAAAGCCTGAAATTCATGAAACAGAGGCGGTGGAAATCGCCGTCCCAGAATTCGATCCCGATGCGTGCGACGGTTGCCGCGCCTGCATCCGGTTTTGCCGTTTCAATGCTCTTGCTTTTCTCAAGGAAAAACCTTATCTTTTTGCAGAACTGTGCCATTCTTGCTCAGGCTGTATGCTTATCTGTCATAACCACGCCATCCACGAAGTGAACCGGCGGGTCGGCATCATTGAAAAAGGAAAATCCGGCGGCATTACTGTGCTTACCGGAACATTAGACAGTGGCGAAGCAACCGGTGTTCCAGTCATTCGCCAGCTGCTCCGGGATGCACCAACGGAGGGAACCATTATTGTTGACTGCCCGCCCGGCAGCTCCTGCACCGTTATGGAAAGTATTCGGAATTCCGATTTTTGCCTGCTTGTAGCGGAACCTACTTCGTTTGGAATTGAGAATCTCAAGCTTGTTGTTCAGCTTGTTAAAACCTTTCATAAAAAATGTGGAATTGTTGTCAACAAAGATACCGGCGATGTTCATCAGGCGGAAGTTTTGGCTGCTGACAGCGGCATACCGATTCTTACACAGATTCCCTTTGAAAAAGAATTGGCGGAAATCAATGCCCGTGGCGGGATTGCTGCTAAAGAAGAAAAATACAAAAAGATTTTCCGCGACTTGCTCTTAAAAATTGAGGACTCTGGGGGTGTGCTATGAAACAGCTTGTAGTCCTGAGCGGGAAAGGCGGAACAGGAAAAACGACGGTTGCGTCATCTTTTATCCGCCTTGCCCAAAACAAGGCATTTGCTGACTGCGATGTGGAAGCCCCAAATCTCCATCAGATTTTCGCAAAAGGAGAAGTCCCCAACAAAAAGCCTTATTTCGGCTTAAAAAAAGCGGTTAAAAATGACGCGGTGTGCATTGATTGCGGAGAATGCGAAAGGCTGTGCCGGTTTGGCGCCATTCAAAATGGGAAAGTAAATTCTTATGAGTGTGAGGGCTGCGGCGTTTGCGAAGCGTTTTGTCCAGCCAAAGATGCATTGGGCCGCCCTGCTATTCGGCTGGAAGACCGGGTTTCCGGAAGCACTTTACTGTATCATACTTCATCCGGCGCTTTTTCTACAGCTGAACTGCAAATTGGGAGCGGAGCGTCCGGGCGGCTGGTTTCGGAAGTCCGGGCAAGGCTGTACGGAGCTGCAAAAAGCGAACCAATTGCTATCCTTGACGGTTCTCCCGGCATCGGCTGCCCAGTTATTGCATCCATAACAGGTGTCAATATGGTCCTTATTGTTGCAGAGCCGACGCTGTGCGGAATCCATGATATGAAACGGATTGTGGAGAATGCCCGGCGATTTGGAACAAAAATCGCCGTTTGTGTCAATAAGTACGACATCAGCACAGAGAACACAAAAGAAATCGAAGAGTTTTGCAGGCAAAAGAAGATTGCAAATGTTGGCAGAATCCCGTTCGATTCTGCTGTTATACAGGCAGTCAATTCGGGAAACACTGTTGTTGAGAACCCGGGCAGCAAAGCTGGAAAGGCAATCCAGGACATTTGGCGGAAAGTAAGCAGTATGCTTTTAAACTGACGAGTAAATTACTCAATTATAATAAGAGGAGACTGATTTTTATGAAAATTGCAGTTGCATGTGACGGCAAGAATGTTTCAGAACACTTTGGTCATTGTGAGGGCTTTCAGCTTTTTGCAGCTGAAAATGAGAAGGTTACCGGTTCCCAGTTCTATCAAAACCCAGGTCACAAGCCGGGGTTTCTGCCGAATTTTCTGAATAATCTTGGAGTGAATACGGTTATAACCGGAGGAATCGGCGGCGGCGCTATCGACATTTTTAACGAGAAAAATATTGAAGTTATTTCCGGTGCGGTCGGCGATGCGCGTGAGGCCGTTGACAAGTATCTGCAAGGCAGTCTTAAATCCGTTGGAAGCGTGTGCCATGAGCACAAATTTGAAAGTACCTGCGAAGGCCACCACGCAGACAAATAACGACTAATAGGAATTTAAAATACCATCTAAAGGGCTTTCCACTGCAGTTTTATGAAACTGCAGTTGGAGGGCTTTTTTAGATTTTATCTTTTAATTAATCAAATTATTGATTTTAAAGACTATGATTTCAATGTAAAAATAAGTAGAAAAATAGTTGACAGAATAACCTAACTGTGGTAATATTAAAACATAAATTAATAACAGTTATTGTTATTAATTTATAGCAGGGCATCCATACTAAGCAGTTTGGAGGAAAATGCAGTGAAGAAATATACAAGCTTTGTTTCCAGTCTTCTTTACATTTCGGAACTAGGTGCTCCGGATGACGACACTGCCCCTCCGGGCATTGAATGAATGTTCCTCAGAGATTAGTTCAGCCTGTTTTCTAGAGCGTACACAATGGATTTTTGAAAGAATAAGTCCCAAATAAAATATGGAAAGATAAGAGGTATGTATTATGGAATGGACACAGGATTTGTCGGTTGGCGTAGATCTGATTGATGAACAGCATAAAATTTGGTTCCAAAAGGCAAATGACCTTTTTGACGCTGGGCAAAAGCATCAGGCAGGGGCATATGTTGGGAAATTGCTTGATTTTCTTGATGAGTACACAAAGAAGCATTTTCATGACGAAGAGCAGTATATGCTGAAAATCAATTACCCGGAATATAATGCGCAGAAGCAGGCTCATACGGGCTTTATTGAAAAGCTGGCTCAGCTGAAAAAAGAATATTCAGAATCTGGAAGTAATATTGTAGTCATCATTAACGCAAATCAGCTTGTAATCGGCTGGCTGACTTCTCACATAACCAACATGGACAAGAAAATCGGCCAGTATGCGAAAACCTTAAACGAGTAAAGTCCTCCAGAAACGGAGCAAAGCCTTTTGCCCATTGAGAAAGCATTCTCAATGGGCATTTTCATTTTCGTCTGGTTCTTCTGCCCTGAGGTGCGGTTTCCATGGGTACGCCCTGTGCTGCAGTTGCAGCAAAAATTTGCATATGCTATCATTTAAACGCGGTGAAAGCATATGCCAAACGAAATTGTAAAAATCAAGGACTCGCACCTGGTTGAAAATATTCAGGAAACCGAATTGGCCGCCATGCTGAATTGCCTGGGGGCATTAACCAAAACTTTTCAAAAAAATCCGGTACGATCAAAGGCAGAAAGCTGATGAGCTTAAATCGAAATAATCAGATTATATTTTTTGAATAAACAACAGGAGGAACAACCAATGGAAAACAAAATGTTCTGCTATCAATGTCAGGAAACAGCTGGCTGCACCGGTTGAACGCAGGCCGGTGTCTGCGGAAAGACGCGTGTGCGGTTCACGGAATTGATGTAAATGAAATGCTGAACAGATTAAACCAACTTTTGAATGGATAAAAAGCAGAGCCGGTGCGGCAATACCGCACCGGCTCCCTTTTGCAGTGGACAGAGTGAAAGAGTAGCTATTCGACCGTAATAACCGAAACGGGGGCATCCATCCTGTGCTTCTACGGCTTTGCTTTCTGCTTCAGCTGGAACATTTTCCTGGTAAGTTTCCGCTAAACCGTCTTCAGCAATCCGAAAAACCTCGGGGCAAGTTTCTGTAGAGAGCCCGCAGAAAATGCAACTGCTTCGATTTAGTTTTACTTTCATAAAACTCCATCCTTTCAAAATTCAGAGAGAGAGAGAGTATGATTATTCCTGAGAAAATACAACCGTAAGCAGCATTTTGAATTTGCCATCCGCCGTCACAGCATGGGGAATTCCCGCCGCATCACAATGGTTTTCCCTTTAGCTGACCAGTGCGGGTAACTCCAGCACATTTTCGAATTCAATATTTTTAAGTTCATGTGTTTTCAAACGAAATACCCGCTTCCTGGAAAAATTGTGTTGCTTCCAACATCTTAGAAATTCCAAAACCGCTGCGCTGCAATTCATTCATCGCCTCATTTAAGCTAGAAATGAATTTCATTATGCTTTTCTGCCATGTAACCAAGAATAGAACCTAGATTAATGGCAGCATTGCGTATTTAAGAGCCTAGCTGCTCTGTATTCACTCCAACAACAGCGCATGGCACTGCAGTAAGAAATTTGACCATTTCCTTTGCCAAAAACGACGGAGAATATTTCATGTCGTGATTTAGCCACCATCTTGCCGTTGAAATGTAAAAGGAAACGATTAGTTCAAAAAACAAATCCCTTGGGATCTGGGTTTCACCTGTAAAACTTTCTTCCAGTTTGTTTTTTAGGTTGGTTTCGCACTTTCTGCAAAGCCCTAAATGTTCGGTATCATTCAGCATTATTTTATAAAACGAAGCATCCTTTTCCATCGTGTGAAAAATTTCGCTTAAATTTTCGCAAAATCCGTCATAATTAAGGCTGCCATGAGTGATATGTGTGTCGGGTTTTATAAGATTCAGGATGGAGCCAATTGCTTCCTCTGTAACTTTGTTGAGCAGCTCATATTTATCGGTAAAATGCAGATAAAAAGTAGAGCGGCTAATCATCGCTTCCGCCGCAATGTCATTTACCGTAATGCTGCGGAATCCCTTTTCATCAATTAATTTTATGAAGGAACGTTTGATAAGAGCTAAAGTTTTCTGGACGCGCAAATCCTGTTCACTGGACATTTTTATCCCCCCTGTCCATTATAGCTCATTCAATGAACAGTTTCCGCCGTTCTATCGCATAAACTACACCTGCAAAAAAATCAATGATTGCCGTTTTGCTTTTCTGTGCCTACACTTAGATACAGAATGAAAGGAGGCTTCTAGAATGGACCGTAAATGGACGCCAAAAGACTTTCCGGTTGGGATGTATCAGATTCACCCCGATACCAGTGTTAATTTTCAGATGAACCGATTTTATAATTGCTCAAACGATGAAACAATGCTGAAAGAAATGCAGGCTGCTAGCCCATCTATTCATTCCTATGAGGACTTGATTGCATCCTTTACAGACCTTGGGAATCGGGCATTAAACCGTGATGAAAAACTGAAAGCCGCACTTTATTTTCGCGGAGCAGAATTTTATATGCAGCAGGGGAATAAGCAAAAAAAGGAACTGTACAGAAAATTTATACAGCTGAGCAATGCGTTTTACGGCGTTTCAAAGGAGCAGCAACACCGGATTCCATATGCCGGTAAGTATCTTTCTGCTTATCGCCTTACGCCTCAGCACCCTAAGGGCTGCATTGTAGTATGCAACGGGTTTGACGGCTATCTTGAAGAGTTTATGCGGATGCTGCTGGTCTTTCGCGATGCCGGTTATGACGTGATTGCATTTGACGGTCCGGGGCAGGGCACGGTGCTGGAAGAGCTTAATATGCCGATGATTCCGGAATGGGAGAAACCGGTTCGCACTGTTTTGGATTACTTCCATCTTGCTGATGTCACTCTAATTGGAATGTCCCTTGGCGGCTGCCTGGCTTTAAGAGCAGCGGCTTATGAGAAAAGGGTTAAGCGCGTGGTCACCTTCGATGTCCTTTCGAATTTCTTTGAAGTACTGTTGCACCAAATCGGCAACCCAACTATTCGTGAAAAAGCGCGGCACGCTGTGACGCATGGCAGACGTTTTAGAATTAATACTGCCGTTTCTCTTATGATGAAAAAAAGCCTCATGCTGGAATGGGGGGTCAAACAGGGGATGCGGGTCATGGGAGCGGATTCGCCCTTCGATTTTTTGCAGAAAGCCACAGCATATAACACGACCGAGATTTCTCCCCTTGTTACGCAGGATGTGCTTCTTCTTGCAGGGCAGAAGGATCATTATGTACCAATCGAGCAGCTGTTGCAGCAAATCTCCACACTCACAAATGTACACTCTCTGACGGCCCGCGTTTTTACTGCCAAAGAGCACGCGGAAAGCCATTGCCAACTGGGAAATTTTGGATTGGCCGCGGAAGTAATACTGGATTGGCTAAGCCAGCAGGAAAATTGTTCGTTTCAAAAAGCTTGACAGATTCAGTTAGCGGTGTTAAACTAAAGAACGTTAAGGGTTAGTCAGATCTAACCCTTATAAAAAGGACATAAGTTAGCTAAAACTAACAGTAAGGAAGGAGGATTCTTATGATGCCTTTGACCATGGCGAGAACCGGGGACACGGTAACCATTCGGAAGATAAACGGGAAAGATGAAACCAGGCAGCATCTCGCTTCCATGGGTTTTGTGGAATGCAGTCCGGTAACGGTAGTCAGCGAAATTGCCGGGAACCTGATTCTGCAGGTAAAAGAAAGCCGCATCGCACTGGACAAGAGCATGGCGAACCGAATCATGATTTGAATGAGGAGAGCGAAGTAAAATGAAAACATTGAAGGAAGCAAAGCCGGGAGAAACCGTTGCTGTTAAAACCCTTACTGCGACTGGACCCCTGCGCCGCCGCATTATGGACATGGGCATCACCAAGGGCACAGTCATTACAGTTCGCAAAGTGGCGCCGCTGGGCGACCCGATGGAAATTAATGTTCGCGGATATGAACTTTCTATCCGCAAAAACGAAGCGGAGCATATTGAAGTTGCCTGAGCTTTTTTGTGTGCAAAAGTTAGCCACAACTAATCAATTAAAGGAGGGTTTTCACCAATGGGGATAAAAATCGCACTCGCCGGAAATCCAAACTGCGGTAAAACGACCATGTTCAACAGCCTGACGGGCAGCAGCCAGTATGTGGGCAACTGGCCGGGCGTTACGGTTGAAAAAAAGGAAGGGAAGCTGAAGGGCCATCAAGAGGTTGTGATTACGGATCTTCCGGGTATCTATTCACTTTCCCCTTACACACTGGAGGAAGTCGTCAGCCGGAATTATCTGCTGAACGAAAAGCCGGATGCCATCATCAATCTGGTTGACGCGACGAATCTGGAGCGCAATCTGTATCTCACAACGCAGATTGTGGAGCTTGGAATTCCTGTCGTGATTGCACTGAACATGATGGATGTCGTCAAAAAATCCAAGGACCGCATCGATACCCAGAAACTTGGTGCTGCCCTGGGGTGTGAAGTTATCGAAACATCCGCCCTCAAAGGCACAGGCTTAATGCAGGCGGCCGAAGCGGCAATCCGCCTTGCACAGCAGAAAAAGGCATTTCAGCTTCCCTATGAATTCAGCCCTAAAGTAGAAGATGCGCTGAAAACAATCTCTGATATTTTTCAGGGAACGCTGAAAGCTTCGCGGGAAAGGTGGTACCTAGTCAAGCTCTTCGAGCGGGACGAAAAGGTCCTTGCGGAGTTTTCTCCGACCAAAGAGAAACGTGAGCAGCTGGAAGAGGCTGTGGCTGCGGCGGAAAAGGAACTGGATGACGACAGCGAAACGATTATTACTAATGAGCGGTACGGGTATATTGCCAAACTGACGTCAAATTGCCTGCACAAAAAGCAGCGGGCGCTTTCCACTTCCGACAAAATTGACCGGGTTGTGACGAACCGGTGGGCGGCGCTTCCTATCTTTGCCGGTGTGATGTGGCTGATGTATTACATATCGGTCAGCACGCTTGGTTCGGTCGCAAACAAATGGGTCGGCGACACACTGTTCGGCGACTGGATTACGAACGCGGCAGCGTCTGGGCTGCAGGCCATTCATGCCGCGGACTGGCTGCAGGGACTGGTTGTGGACGGCATCATTGCAGGCGTTGGTACGGTGCTCAGTTTTGTTCCGCAAATGCTGCTGATCTTTTTTATCCTTTCTGTTTTGGAAGATTCCGGTTATATGGCGCGAGTCGCCTTTATTATGGACCGTATCTTCCGCAGGTTCGGCCTTTCAGGCAAGTCATTCATTCCCATGCTGATTGGTACGGGCTGCGGTGTTCCGGCAGTCATGGCGGCAAGAACCATTGAAAATGAAAAAGACCGCCGCATGACCATTATGCTGAGTACGTTTATGCCATGTACGGCCAAAACGGTCATTATCGGGATGATTGTTTCAACGTTTTTCCCGCACTCGACTTTGATGGCTCCGGCAATGTATTTCCTCGCCATCGCGGTCGTTGTATTTTCGGGCATTGCACTGAAAAAGACCCGCTATTTCGGCGGCGACCCGGCGCCGTTCGTTATGGAACTGCCTGCCTACCATATCCCTTCATTGAAGGGCGTACTGATTCATATGTGGGAACGTTCCCGCGCTTTCATCATCAAGGCCGGCACGATTATTTTCACCGTTTCCGTTCTGGTCTGGTTCCTCACGAGCTTCAGCTGGAACTTGCAGTTCCTTGGCGACGACATTGAAAAGAGTATGCTGGCCAGTATTGGCAATGGCATAGCGTGGTTCTTCGCGCCGCTTGGCTTCGGAAACTGGAAGGGCGCCGTTGCAGTTATCAGTGCTTTGATGGCAAAAGAGCAGGGCATTTCCACGCTGGCCATTCTGAACGGTGTTGCCGACCCGGACAATGATGTTATGGTTGCAAAGGGAATCAGCGCCATGTTCTCAACGATGGGTGCATTCGCGTTCATGATTCTCAACCTGTTTGACCCGCCGTGCATTGTTGCCATGGCAACGACCGTGCGTGAAATGCAGAGCAAAAAATGGGGCTGGTTCGCCATTGGGTATCAGGTTGTGATTGGTTACATGATGGCTTTTGTCAGCTTCCAGCTGGGAAGCCTGCTCTTTGGTTCTTCGTTTGGCGTCGGGCAGGGTATTGCTGTTCTGGTTGTGCTGGCTGTTATTTACCTCATTGCCCGTCCGGCTCATAAAGATACAAGAGAATATTTGGAAGCGAACGTCCGCGCCTAGTAGAGAAATATAAATGTTAGAGGGGGGCCTTTTATGAATGCCGCTACGGTTTTTGTGGCTGCTGCAATTTTGGTATTGCTTGTGCTGGCGGTTCGATATCTTGTTAAAAACGGTTCATGTGCCGCTTGCAGCAATGAAAAAAACTGTCGAGGGAGTTCCGGTGAATGCGGCGGCTGCCCTCATTGTGGGGATTGCCACTCGAAGTAGCAAAAAAGAGGCACAGGCATTCGGCTGTCTGTGCCTCTCTATTAGGAGAATCAGAGAATGAAAATTTCCAGCGCTCATTTACGGTATTTGTATGCAATTTATGAGATTTCACAGAAGGTGCCGGATGTTTGTTCTGCGAGTGTCGCGAACAGGATACGGGTATCCAAGCCTTCCGTAACCAGAATGCTCAACATCCTTATGAAACAACAGCTGGTTGTAAAAAAGCTGTACGGAAAAATCTACTTAACCGATAAAGGTTTTTTGCTTGCCCGCAAATTTGACTGCAAGGTTCGCCTTTTGATGGAACGAATTCCTCGAATGGGTCTTGAGCTTACGAAAGAAGAAATGTATACGGCAGCTTGCGCAATGGCAGCCACCTTAATTAATCAAAATTTAAATTTAGAGTGGAATCAATAGAATAATTATACTTTACAAGGCAGGTAAGCAAAAGTGAAATACGGTTTCTTACCCAGAGCCATGTGGCTTGTATTCCGTGGTTCTTTTCAGAGATATCTTCCGTTAATCGCCCAGCAGAATTCGGGAGCGTTGATGCGGAAAGCAAAAAGGACCTATCGAACAATTTTGAGTACTATTCCGGAATTTGACAAAGACGACCGTTTTCTGGTCAATCTTCTGAGTGCCTCTATGCTGGCGGCAGTCTATCTCAGTTTACCGAAAAAGACGGCTCTCCCTGCTATGACAGTTTATTATCATAACGCGATGACACAGAACACGGTTATGAAAATTTTTTTAAATCGAAGCAATCACTACACTGCAATCAGTCAGGCAAAGCTCAAACGGCAGGCCGACGCCAGCCAGAAGAGAACCAATCCCTACACTTGGAAATTTCGCTATAAGCCGGGGAAGAATCTCAACAGCTATACGGCATATTTTGATACCTGCGGTATCTGTTGCTTATTCCGGAAACTCGGTATTGCTGAAATAATTCCGGCAATGTGCACCTATGACTACGACATGGCAGAATTGGGCGGTACTGTCTTCACCCGCCAGTATACGCTTGCCGGCGGGGGCCCTTACTGTGACTGCCATTATCGTAAGAAAGAAGAACAATAGGAAAGGCGGAAAAAGGGCGGCAAAATCATTCGCATTTCTTGTCGTAATTTGCAATGTACTTATCATATGGTTTGGCAGCCTGCGCGATAGCCGCCTCCTTGAATTAAAAGCCTCAGTGCGAGCCGGATAAAACGAAGACAATTTTGCTGCAATATTGCAATATATTATTTAGTGCAGCAATCAGCACAGGAAAAGCAAGCAAAAAAAGGATTCAAACCATGATGGTTTGAATCCTTTTTAGCTGCTTTTGGCTGAATGAAAGTTTTTCGGATTATGTAAGTTTTATCGGATCCTTTCCTCCCACCACCCAAATGCTATCCGAGCGGCTCCGGAGGCATCCGCAGAATTTTCCAAGGTGACAAACACTAAGAAAGAACCTCCTGGTGGAAAAATCAGTTTTCCGTTTTCCACTTCCACGACAGTCGTTCCAGGCTCGCCTCTGCGAACAAACGCTTTCACTCCGTCGGTAGGTTCCCCATATACATTAGAGGCTTTTAAAAGATGTACCTGTGGCCGAGGAGTTGGGCAAAGCGCCATATTGGACGAAGTTACAAGGGAAGACTCTGAAGCGTTTCCTGGCGGGCACGAATTAAACCAGAATTGGGCGCGGAAGGGACTGTCTGATATATCTGTTACAGTCCAAACGTTGACGTGCAGGTTAACGCCGGATCTCCGGGGATTGCACAGCATTGCCCATGCGCTTGTGCCATCCTGCATGTTTAGCTCATCTGCATAACCGATAAAGTATTTTCCAAGTGTGGACTCATACAATTCAATAGGGACGTTAACCGATTTTCCGATGTTAGCCATATTAATCATAATTCCCCACGCCTCTCAAAATGTACGGATGGTCTATACTCCTTAACAGAAAGTATAGTATATTGATGGACGCCCCGCTTTGATTCCGTTACAATGGTGCATTATCGCATAGACGGAATCAACCATTATCCTCGATTATCATTCTATTTACAATACAATAGAATTATGACGTAAGGTACAAGCATATTTTGCTTGATTGATGTAATGGTATCGTAAACTTGTAATGCCCCTGCCCAATGGAGTACAATATTCCAACATTTCGAATTCGCCACGATTTTATTAGGCCTTTCTAAGGCCTTTATTTTGCGGCGGATTTTTGGTTTTTGAGCAGTTCTGTATGATAGTCCTTGATTTCTTTCGTCAGAGAAGGATGCTGCAGCAAATCCAGCGCTGTAAGGGCCAGAAGCTTCGAACCGCGCGCAATGGAGTCCAGAGCATAACTTTTGACGCAGCCGTCGCGGAAAGCAATGGAATGCGGCGGAGCATACTCTTCCAGGGTTTTCAGCGCTGCGTGCAGGGTCGGCACGGAGTGGGAAACGTTCCCAGCATCGGTCGTGGGAAACTGTTTCACTTCTGAAAGTGTTTCACCAAGTTCTTCGGCGTGTTTCTGGTAAACGGCATCCAGCTTTTTATTCGGAATCATGTCATCAATTTTGTTTTGAAAAAACGACACTTTCCATTTTGCTCCGGTCATTAAGGCAGCGCCTTCAGCAATTTTCTGCACCTTTTGGTTTACAAGATCTACCTGCCCGCGTGTCTCAGCCCGGATAAAGAAACGCCCCCGGCTGTAATCGGGAACAATGTTCGGCGCGCTTCCACCGTTCATGATAATCCCATGAATCTGAACGTCTTTCGGCAGATGCTGCCTGAGAGCATTGATGCCATTATAGGTCAGAATCAACGCGTCAAGTGCATTGATTCCCTGTTCGGGTGCCGTGCTGGCATGAGCGGCTTTTCCCCAGAACTCGATGTCAATCGGGTCAAGCGCCAGTGTACGGGGAGTCAAGGTGTTGGCGACGGCGGGGTGCACCTCGAGTGCAGCATCGACATCTTTAAAATATCCTTTACGCACAAAACTTTCTTTTGCGCTGCCCTGCTCGCCGCCTTCTTCTCCCGGAGTTCCATAAACGCGTACTTCGCCGCCAAGTTCGCTCAAGTGACGCGACACTGCCACGGCGGAAAATACCGCGATGGTGCCAATCAGGTTATGGCCGCAGCCATGCCCCAGATTTGGCAGGGCATCGTATTCTGCCAGGAAGACAATCACCGGCCCCGGTTTTCCGGAAGAAAAAGATGCCGAAAAGCCCGTTCTGTGCCCTGCGGCATTTTCTTCTATCTGGAACCCATGGCTTCTTAACATTTCAGCCAGCAGTTTGCATGCAAAAAATTCATGGTTGGAAACTTCCGGATGCGCATGAATCTGCTTTGCCGCATCTCGATAGGTCTGCTGGTTTTCATCAATGTACTGCAAGGTTTCTTTCGTGA
>JAEZFF010000042.1 GCA_023417635.1 Bacillota bacterium
ATTTTTCCGGAAGTCGGTTTGTAGAAACCACACATCAGCTTGACCGTTGTGCTTTTTCCAGCGCCGTTGTTGCCGATAAGGGCTACTTTTTCGCCCGGATGGATGTGGAAGCTCACATCGTCAAGAATTTTTCTGCTGCCTGGGTAAGCAAAACTTACATGGGAAAATTCCACGTCGAATGCGCTGCTTTCCGGAAGAGCGGCGCCTTCTTCATGCAGAAAATCACTTGGAACGTTCAGATAGTTGTAGAAATCGCTGATTTGGTTATTGCAGCGCATCAGGACGGAAATGCCATCGCCGAGGATGGTAAACCAAGAGCCAAACCCGGAAATAATACCGAGGTAAAGTACAAACTGAGCTGGCGGCATCCCTTTCGACGTTAGAAACAGAAGGTAGCCATAGCACACGGCATCCCGCAGAAACTGAAGAACAATGCCGGCAAGGTCGGCCAAAAAATTTGCGCCGTACTCTTTTCGGAGCAGCTTTTGCAGCTTGCGGTTCAAATTGCCGTAAGTGCTTTCCAGCCAACTGCCCAGCCGGTAAAGCCGGATGTCTTTGCCGGTTCCATTTTCAAAAGCCTGTTTGCCAATGTAGTTCTGCTGAATGCGGAGCTGTGATTTTTCTCCCCGCTGGCGGATTTCACATTTCTGCGCCAGATGAGTTGCACCTATCTGGATGAGTGCGATGGCGGTCAGCAGCACAACAATCAGCGGGTGAATGCCGCTTGCAATGCAGGCGTACAGCACAATGCCGGAAAAACCGATGAGAACGTTTCCCCAGCTTGTCAGGTACCCGGTAAAGCCCATGGTGCTGTCGCCGTCTTGAGTACAGCTCATTGCTTTTCCCTGTAACTCCCGTATGGCAGGGCTTTCATATTTTTGAAGGTCTATGGTGAGGCATTTCAAAAAATACTGGCTGTCAAAATGCTTCAGCCGGATGTCACTGATTTGCCCTTGTGCCACCTGTTGGTAGCAGCGCCCAAAACCAGCCGCAATGCCGCTTGCCAGAAAGACGGCGGCAATACCGCCCGCAAGCGAACCCAGGCCGGTGCTCTTTCCCAGCAGCCAGATGACGAAGCTGGGCAGAGCGGCTTCCAAGAACGGGATGAGAACCATGGTTAAAATGTATACTGCTTGTTTGGGAAAAAAACTGCGGTCTTTTTCCCGGATTGTTCCGCAGACCAACCGCAGGTTGTGGAAAAATGTTTTTTGTTTCACAGTAATTCCTTCTTTTCTCCGGAAGATTGAAACCAGCATAGCACAGTGCGTGGATTTTGGTGCACTTTTGGCGTGAAATGCATTAATTCGTACGTGAACGGCAAACAGCCCTATTATAAAAAGGAGCCCGCATCTATGCCGGAAAGCAAAGCGCTTTTGGCACAAATACGGGCTTTATAAGGCAGAAAGAATAAAAATTGCGGTGGTAAAAAAGCAAGTTTCGGGAAACTCTAAAGTTACAGTGGAAGAAGAATTTCCGTTGCGAAGACGCCTGGCTCATTTTTTCGGCTGATATATCCGCCGTATTTTTCTACAATCAGGTTAATCCGTTTCAGGCCATGACCGTGGTTGCCGCGTTTTGTAGTGATATACTCGGCATCCATCCTGCGCACCAGTTCAGTCGTGGCATTGACAGCGGAAATGTAAAGCTGGCCTTTCAGCGAGCCGATGTAAAGCCGCAGAAAGCGACTCCCCGAAGCCGGGTCAATCTTTTCACAGGCTTCCACAGCATTGTCAATCAGGTTCCCAATTACCACGCACAGGTCAATGTCACTGATGGTCAGTTTCGGCGGAACTGCGGCTTTGTAATTGATGCTGATTCCCTGCTTTTCTGCAAGGGACAGCTTCGAATTCAAAATTGCGTCAAGATTCACGTTGCCGGTTTCCACAAGCTGGTCTACGTTCGTAAGGTCGGTTTCCAGTTCGTTCAGGTATTTTTCCGCTTCTGCCACCTGCCCCAGCTTGAGATAGGCTTTCAGTGACTGCAGGTGGTTATGGTAATCGTGCCGCCAGCCGCGCATGGTCATGTAAACATTCTGCACTTCGGCTACCTGCTGCTTCAACAGTTTGTTCTGGTAGGCGCTTGCGCTGGCTTCATAGCTTTTCTGTATGGTAATGCGCCTGCCGCAGGCCGCGAAAAACAGAAGGGTCAAAAGAAGAATTACCGTCTGTGCTTCGCCGAGAATCGGACGCAGAAGCAGGAAACCGCCGACGGTTCCTGCAAGGAGCACCAGGATGCGCCACCAAGCGGCGGTATGGTAGTGGCGAATCAGTACACCACATTCAAACAGTACGCAGAAGGGAAGTGTCAGGAAAAAGATACGGTTCACAGAATCCCTTCCTCCCTTTTATAATAGTTCAGAAATGCTTCATTCAGCGGCTGATACAAGTTTCTGCTGATTGGCACTGCAGCTCCGCCCGTCAGCAGACATTCCGTGCGCGTTATTTTAACTACTTCATGAAGATTCACCGTGTAGCTGCGGTGTGCCGGTGCAAATTGGCCCTGTGGAAGCTGTTTCTGCAGGGAAGCCAGCGATTCCCGGACTTTCAGCACTTCGCTTTTGGTATGGATTTCAACGTAATGCCCCACGGCTTCCAGGTAACGGATGCTGTTTGTTTTAATTTTGCGGCTTTCGCCGGCAAGATTCAGAATAAGGTATGTTTCCGCACGGCTTAAGCCTGCCTGCACCTGGTCCAGCAAGGAAAAGAAAGCTTCTTTTTGCAGTGGCTTCATCAGGTAACGCAAAGCCTGCACTTCGTAGCCTTCAAACACATATTCTTTTTTTGCCGTTAGAAAAGCCACGGCAGCTTTGCTGTCGGCAGCGCGAATTTTTTTTGCAAGCTCCATACCGCTGATTTTGTCCATTTCAATATCCAGCAGGGCGAGGTCATAGGGAAAGGAGCGGCCGGTTTCCAAGAGAAATTCTTCGGCGCTTCCGTATACGGTTACAGTGCAGGGAATCCCACGTTCCCGCTGCCATTCGGCTGCGAAATCTTTCACATAAATACTCTGTACCGGTTCGTCATCACAGGAAACAATGCGCATAGAAGAAGCTCCTTCCTGTAAAAATACTTATTATTATAATAACTGTATTATAGCATAACAAGCGGTTCGTACAAAGTGCAGGCGCATAAATTAATTGCAATCTCCATGCTGCCGGGCTACAATGGATTCAGACTTTAAGAAAGGCAGTGAGAAAATGCGAGCAGCCATTATAACGGGTGCTTCCAGCGGGCTGGGTGCCGAGTTTGTGCGCCAGGCAGACCGTAAAGAGGGACTTGATGAGATCTGGGT
>JAEZFF010000061.1 GCA_023417635.1 Bacillota bacterium
AACAGGGCAAGTAGTGAAACCGGAAGAAAAATGGCAAAGCCGCGCCGTGAAATGCGGTATTTCTTTTTACAGTTGGGGCATACACCGCTTTTCTGCATCATGTGCCGCCGCACGTCGGGGTAAAGAAAGCGCGCGCCGCAGTGAGGGCAAAGGGGAAGCTTCATTTTGTCGCTCCTTTACCGGTACGCCGTGCCGCCGCGGGGAGGCTCCTGCCTGTGGGCCTGCGGCGCGCGCGGGGGCATGGGTTTGCGGGGAAGCGGTTTGCGCAGCCGCACCTGAAACGGCGCAATCAGAAAAAACAAAAGAAAAAGGAGAAACACCCCGCCCAAAGTAAATGGGGCAAGGCTGCCGTCTAAAATCAGCCCCAGGATGCAGAGTATGGTGCCGGCAACAATCGCAAAAAATCCAAAAGCATAAAGAGGCGAACCAAGAATAATGTTGGAAATGCCGCCGCACTTTGGGCAGATATATTCGCCGCGCCGCTTTAAAACCCATGCCTGCGCATAATTCAGTTTATTCCCGCAGTGAGGACACTGCGGCAAATGGTACTGTTTCATCTTTTTTTCCTCACAGGTTTGCAATTTCTCCCGTATAGGCCGAGCGTTTCAGCAGGGTCGCGGTAGAAATCTGCGAAGTATAGACCGTTTCGTTCCCGGCGCCGTCACAGCAGAGGATAAACGACTTTGGCATCTCGCTGGAAATACTGATGACGCGGCCGGATTTCTGCGCGGCGGCAAGATAATTACGCGTCGTATTGGAGATGGTGGACGTTTCAAGGTCAAAAATGCCAACCACGTCTTTTGTGCGGATCACAATATTTTTTCCGAGATGAAGAAACATTTTACCCTCCGCTTTCGTCAGGTTGCGCTCCGGCATCAATTTTCTGCGGTACGCCGTCTGTCACACGGAAGACCGCGCCGCATTTTGGGGCGCGCGCCGCGTCCGGCCCGCAGCAGGTGATAAAAACCTGAAAACCTTCCAGCCGGTTTAGCAGATAATTCTGCCGCTCGGTGTCGAGTTCGCTTAAAACGTCGTCAAGAAAAATCACCGGCGTTTCGCCCGTTGCCTGCTGCAGCATCTCAGCTTCCGCCAGTTTCAGTGCGATGACGGCGGAACGCTTCTGCCCCTGCGAACCATACAGCCGCGCATCCATGCCGGAAATGGAAACGGCAATGTCATCACGGTGAGGGCCTGCCCCGGTATGACCCGTGCGAATATCATCCTGCCGGGATTTTTTCAAAGTCTCGGCAAGGTTTTGGGCACTCGGTTCGTAACTCAAGGCCAGCTCTTCCCGGCCTGCGCACATTCCCGCATAAAAACGGGCGGCACGCGGCGCGAGTTTTTGAAGGTACGAAGCTCGCCCGCGCATCATCTTCGTGCCGAACTGCACCAGGCGGTCATCCCAAACTGCCAGGGTGTCAAGCAGATCGGCGCAGCGGGGAATGTCTTTCAGCAGTGCATTTCGCTGGGCGAGCGAACGGCTGTACTCGGCAAAAATTGCTGCATACGCGGGTTTTATCTGGCACATGGCCGCATCGATAAAATTTCGCCGTCCAGCAGGCCCCCCCTGCAGCAGGGTCAGATGCTCCGGCGAAAAGACCGCCGCGCGGAATTCCCCAAAAAGGGCGGTGCAGGAGCGTTTTTTCACGCCGTTCAGCTCTGCAGAGCGCCGCCCGTCCACCACGGCGATTTTTGCGGTTTGATCCCGGTCTGCGCCGTAAAAATCAAGGCAGATTTCCGCCCTTGTGTATCCGCTCCGCACAAGGGCAGCATCTTTTGCGCCGCGGAAGGAACGTTCCCCGGTAAACAGCCACATTCCTTCCAGCAGATTTGTTTTGCCCTGCGCATTTTTTCCGCAGATGACGTTCACGCTGTTGCTGGGATAAATTTCGCCTTCCGCTAAATTGCGAAAATCACGCCAGCCGAAACGCCGGATTTTCACTACGCTACCTCATAAAACTTTTTGTCGTACTCCGCACAGTCGCCCGGCCGGAGTTTTTTCCCGCGCATATAGCAGTTTGCACCGTTTACTTTTACTTTGCCGCTCTGGATGGCCATTTTTGCCTGGCCTCCCGTTTCAAACGCGCCGCAAAGCTTTAAGAAACTGTCGAGCCGGATAAACTCTGTGTCAATCTTCATTTTGATCGGTTCCATGTTATTCTCCTCCGCTCTTTAGCCGCACCGGCAGCACAAGGAACAGGAATGACTCGCCCTCACACGGAAAAACAGTCAGCGGACTGAGCGGCCCGTTCAGCTTAATGCGGACTTCGTCGCATTCCGTGTTGTGAAGGGCATCCAGCAGGTAATGGCTGTTAAAGCCCATTTCTACTTCGTCACCTGTAATTTCGGCATCCAGCTTATCATTTGCGCGCCCAATTGCCGTAGAACAGGAAAGTTTAATGCTTCCATTGCCAAACAGGCAGCGAATTGGGCTGCGCAGCCGTTCGGTAATCAGCAGGGATACGCGCTCAAGGCTTCCGACAAAATCAGAAACAGAAACGCGTATTTCTGTTTTAGATTCTTTTGGCAGCGCGGCGCGCCAGTCAAGAAAATCGCCTTCCAGCAGGCGGGAAATCACTGTGTAATTCCCAACTCGGAACAGAATATGGCGCATCCCGACCTGAAGCTCGGTTTCGTCGTCATTGTCGCCTAAAAGCTTCATGACTTCGCTGAGGGTTTTGCCCGGCACAACAAAGTCACACTTTTCATCCGACTGAATTGGCTCTTCCCGGATAGCTAACCGATAGCCGTCGACGGAAATGAGGCGGATTTTGTTGCTTTCAATCTCAAACAAGGTGCCGGTATGAACCGGCTTAGCGTCGGTTTGTGCGACAGCGAAAAGGGTTTGACGTATCATACTTTTCAGCGTGTTCGCCGGAATTTTTACGTCTTTTTCACCGTTAATGCGGGGCAATTCGGGGTACTCTTCCGCTGGAATACCAACAACAGAGAACTTTGCTTCCCCGCTTTCAATCTGCGTGACTTGTTTTTCATCCGTCGAAAAGCTGACTTGGCTGGCAGGAAGGCGGCGCACAATGTCACCGAACAGTTTTGCTCCCATTACGATGCTGCCGCTTTCTTTCACATCCGCTTCAATTTCCGTCGTCATTCCAATTTCGAGGTCGTACCCGCATAAACGCACGGAATGATCCTTTGCGGTAAGGAGGATGCCTTCGAGTGCCGGTATGGATGATTTTGATGAAACTGCACGCTGAACATTCAACACGGCTTCGTTTAGTTTTTGCCTGTCACATAAAAACTTCATGATTCAATCGCCTGCTTCCCGTTATAATCAAGATAGAAAGAGTTTTTTCAGCATTAGGAGTAGTGTGCGCGTAAAAGTGGAAAACTAACGAAAACCTAGTATCGGTGCCGTTTTGCGGCTTGATAGTTTTACTTTTCGCTTTGTGGAACGGATGTGAATAATCCACCACAAAAATGAATAATTAACTGTATGTTGAAAACCCGGTGGGAAATGTTGAAAACTTAGTGAAAAACCAAAACGGCATTTTCCGGGTTTTTCCACCGGAATGTGAAATGTTGAAAATCAATTCAACTTTTTAGGCAACAAAATGCTGCGCGGCGCTTTTCTCTTTATGGGACTTGCAAAGAACTTATAGACCTTACATTTGCTCTTACAAGCATGGACGTTTTTGAATTAGCTGAAGCTTTTTCTGAGTGCTATAAATCAGCCAAATGCTGCGCGGCTCTAGAAAACCAAAGCTAACACAAATCTTATTTTTGTGTTTTACCGGTTTTTTTCGCACAGCCTTTTTTTAGAAAAAAAGGCTGCCTACCGGTCGCGGATATTCTTAATAATGTCCTCGACTGTCGCTTTGATTTTAGGGTCGTGGGCAGCATTTTTTTCGACCTGCTGGATGGCATAAACAACGGTCGAGTGGTCGCGCCCACCGAATTCACGCCCGATGGCCTGCATGGACATCTGCGTAATTTCGCGCACAACATACATGGAAACCTGGCGTGCGCTTGAAATGTTGGCCGAGCGTTTCGAAGAGCGAATATCGTCGCCCGTTGTGCCGAAAGTCCGCGCCACCTCGTCCACTATTTTCTCAACGGTGAGCGGCGTCGGCTGGTCGTTGTTTATAATATCGCTGATGGCGGCCTGTGCGGTCTGTACGCTGTAAGGGTCGCCGTTCAGCAGATGAAAAGCTTTCATTTTTTTCACGGCGCCTTCCAGCTGGCGGATGTTATTTTTCAGCCGGTTGGCGATGTATTCAATCACATTGTCTGGCAGCTCAATCTGAAGCAGTTCCGCCTTGCGTTTGATAATAGCAATGCGGGTTTCAAAATCCGGCGGCTGTATGTCTGCCGTAAGGCCCCACTCAAAACGGGTGAGCAGGCGCTCTTCCAGTGTGGCAATATCTTTCGGCGGCCGGTCGGATGTGAGGACAATCTGCTTCTTTGCTTCATATAATGTATTAAAGGTATGAAAAAATTCTTCCTGTGTGGAATCCTTGCCTGCAATGAACTGAATATCGTCGACCAGAAGAACATCTGCCCGCCGGTACCGCTGATGAAATTCGCCGGTAGTGCCTCGGCGGATCGCTTCAATCAGCTCGTTTGTAAACTCGTCCCCTTTAATGTAGACAATGTCCATGTCTGGATGCGTATGGCTGATTTCATTTCGGATAGCATAAAGAAGATGTGTTTTGCCAAGGCCGGAGTTCCCATAGATGAAAAGCGGGTTGTAAAGGGAAGCCGGTTTGCTGGCAACCGCCATGGAAGCGGCGTGCGCAAATTTATTGGAAGGCCCCACAATAAACGTGTCGAACGTAAACTCATAGTTTTCGCTGGCAGGGATTTCCTCTTCTTTTTTCTTTTCATGCTCTGTTTCATCGGGCGTTACAATGCGCACCTGAATCTCCTGGCTGAAAATTTCACGGAACGCCTCTTCCAGCAGATCCTTATAATAATGGATGATAGTCTGACGGTGCAGTTCGTTCGGCACTTTCAGCACAGCAACTCCGCCTGAAAAGTCGAGCGTTACAGGCTCAATTCTGCTGATCCACGTGGAAAATGCAATTTCAGTTATTCTGCTTTTGCAGTACCCGCAGACCAGGTTCCATACTTCCGAAAAAGATTCCATTCCGATTTCATACCTCATTTTTACGGAAAATTGTTCTGTCGTGTTCCGGGCGTTTTCCCGGCCATACTCCCCTTTGCCTTGAATTCCCATCAAAGCAAAAATACCCGCTTACTATCATACCACAAACACCTTGGCTTTTCAATGAAATAAAGCGCTCAGAGCACTTTCTAAAGCTGAAAGCCTTTGAACGCCTCCTTCAGAAAACCCGCTCAAAAGGGCCGGTATTGCCCTAAAAAGGGCAACAGAACGCGTAATTCTTTTTTTACACATAAGCTGCTATACATTTATATTAATAAAATTATTCCTTTTTTCCCCTGCGGCGCCGTTTTTGCAATTTTTTCTTTTCAATTGGGCAATCTTGTGGTATAGTAAACTTTATAGGGCAAGCTGTCTGCCTTTTAAAATGGACAGGCGCCCGCTTAAAATCTGCGTTTTTCGCCCGTTCCGGGCGTTTACAGGCGGCTTTTTGGTTGACATACCGCCGAAAGATACGCTATAATTCAAAAATAGGCGCAGATTCACCCGAAAGGAGGGTATTTTTCATGCTTAGAACTTATCAGCCGAAGAAACTGCATCGCCAGAAGGTGCATGGCTTCCGCAAGCGTATGGCTACTGCCGACGGCCGCAAGGTGCTTTCACGCCGCAGAGCAAAGGGCAGAGCACGCCTTTCCTACTGATTTTCGGTTCGTTTAAGCGTGCTTTTTCCGCCGGTCTTGGCACCGGCATTTGAAGAAGAATATGCCGGAAAAGGGAAACTTCTTTACTAAGGTTTCCCTACATTTCCCGGCGTGATTTTGGGCAGGAAGAATGACAGATTTCGTTCCAATAAAGGAAAACCACGATTTTCAAAGGGCTTATGCCCATGGAAAATATTATGTAAGCCCTGTGCTCGTTTCCTATGTGATAAAAAACCGGAAAAGGGCGTTGCGCGCCGGAATTACGACCAGTAAAAAAATTGGCAACGCCGTAAAGCGGAACCGTTCGCGCAGAATTATACGAGAGTCTTTCCGCACTTTAGCCCCGCGCGTGAAATCGGGGTACGATATTATTTTTGTTGCAAGAGCAAAAACACCTTTTGTAAAATGCCGCGAAGTGTGCCGTGCGATGGAACAGCACCTGAAAAGGGCCGGAATCCTGCAGTAACATTAATTATGAAAAAAATTTTTATTGCACTTATTCATTTTTACCAGAAGGCACTTTCGCCCCTGAAAAAACCGTGCTGCATCTATTACCCAACCTGTTCCAATTATGCGATTGAGGCGATTGAGCGGTTCGGTGCTTTTAAGGGCTTTTTTCTTGCACTGTTCCGTTTCCTGCGCTGCAACCCGTTCAGCCGGGGCGGTTATGACCCCGTACCGGAGAAAAGGGTGAAGCACAGAACCAATCGATAGAGGAGAAATTTCCGCATGAACGAGATATTCAACTTTTTCGGCAACATCCTCGGTTACCTGCTGTGGTGGCTTTATGTTTTGGTAAGAAACTATGGCGTAGCAATTCTGCTGTTTACCGTTATTGTAAAAGCGCTTCTGTTTCCGCTTTCCATTCGGCAGCAGCGTTCTATGGCAAAGACCGGAAAGCTTGCGCTGAAGCAAAAAGAACTGCAGAAGCGCTATGCGAACGACAAACAGAAACTGCAGCTGGAACAACAGAAGCTGCTTGAAAAAGAAGGCGTCAACCCTATGGGCGGCGGTTGCGCCACAATGGCTTTTCCGTTCATTGTGATGTTCGGCCTGTACTATACCGTGCAAAACCCGCTTTCCAATGCACTTCACCTTTCCGGTGATGCAATTAACAAGGCGGTATCCCTTTTGGGCCAGATTCCGGGAATTGGGGTTGCCACAAACCCACAGTATGCGCAGATTGGAATTGTTAAGAATTTTAGCCATTTGAACCAGTACCTGACGATGTTCAACGCCAGTGAAACAGCGCGCCTGGAGTCTTTCAGCCACGGCTTTATGTTCTGCGGGCTGAATCTGCTTGACACGCCCTGCGACGCTGCCAATATCTTTGGGACGCTTTTCCGGTCCAACTTGTGGGTTATTCCAATTTTGTGCCTTATCACCTACTTGCTGACGCAGTACTTTACCATGAAGCTTACGCCGGGAATGCAGCAGCAGCAAGGCTGCATGAAATGGATGTTCTACGTTATGGCATTCGTTTCCGCATGGTTTTCCTGCACTGTTCCTGCAGCTGTAGGCTTTTATTGGATTATTTCAAGCCTGACCGGTTTTGCCCAGACGCTTATTATGAACAAATGGTTCAGCGTCGATGATATGGTTGGTCAGGGTGAAGCACGCCATATTGCCCTGCTGGAACAGCAGGAAGAAGCGGTAAAGCCATTGCCTATGAGTGCTAGGCTTGTGCTTGACAAAAAAGGCGGCAGACAGGAGAAAAAGCGGAAGTAACAACGCTTTGCGTGGAAAAGTCTTTTCGGGAGGTAGTTAAAACATGAGAGAAGCTATTGGAACCGGAGAAACAGTTGAACTTGCAAAGGAAGCAGCCTGCAAAGAGCTTGGTGTAGAAAGCTACGAAGCAGACTTTGAAATTCTTGAAATGCCAACAAAAAAGACCTTCGGCCTCTTTGGCGGAAACCCGGCAAAGGTTCGTGTCTTTTTAGAGGACGATGCCGCACAGCTGGCTGTGGATTACCTAAAGAAGATTTTTTCCTGTATGGACATTCCGGAAGTTCAGATTGAAATTCAGCGGGAAGAAAAGGGCGCACTGCTTTCGCTTACGGGCGATGACATCGGCTTTATCATCGGGCACCGCGGCGAAACCCTGGATGCCCTGCAGTATCTTGCGGGCCTTGTGGCAAACCATGCGGGGAACGAATATTACCGCATTGCACTCGACATTGGCAATTACCGCGAAAAACGCTGCCAGACTTTGGAATCCCTCGGCCGCAAAACGGCGGAAAAGAGCCTGCGCCTTGGACGCAATGTTTCGTTGGAACCGATGAATCCATACGAGCGGCGCATTATTCATACTTCAGTGCAAACCGTAGAAGGAGCGAAATCCTGGTCAGAAGGCGAAGGTCTGGAACGCCATGTTATGGTAGGGCCGATTGCCGGTGAGAGGATTCAGCGCCGGCCGGGCGGAAACCGCGGGAATTACAATAATGCCCGCCGGAATGATGGACAGTACAGGCCGCCTTACCGCGGCAGGCAGCAGCGCCCTGCTGGCGGTGGATACGGAACTCATCCGCAGTACGCAAAGACTGCCTCAACTGTGCCTGAAGCTCCGGCTCAGCCAGCGAAGCCCAAAGCAGATGACAAAGGTTCGCTTTACGGAAGAATCGACGGAAAAAAATAGCAGTACATTTTGATAAGCAAAAATGCAGGGAAAGGCCGTAAGCCTTTCCCTGTTTGTGAAATCGGGGTTATTTTTTGGGGGATAGAATGAAGATTGTTTACCACGCTTCAGGCGATACCATTGCCGCAATTTCAACGGCTCAGGCGCCCGGCGCCATCGGAATCGTGCGTGTTTCCGGCCCGCAGGCACAAGAGGTTGCAGACCGCGTTTTTATTTCTGCACATGGAAAAACGCTGAAGCAGATCCGCGGTTATACGGCACTGTACGGCCGTGTTCGTGACTCGGAAGGCGACATTGACGAAGCGGTAGCGCTGAATTACCGGGAGCCTGCTAGTTTTACGGGCGAAAATACAGTGGAGCTTTCCTGCCACGGCGGTCTTTCCGTTACGCGGCGGCTTCTGCGCGCCGTTTTAAGCGCGGGTGCGGTTCCGGCGGGGCCTGGCGAATTTACCCGGCGCGCGTTTCTGAATGGAAAAATGGGCCTTACAGAAGCAGAATCTGTCATGCAGATTATTGGCGCGAATGGCGACGAAGCGGCAAAAGCAGCTCTGGCAGGACACGACGGCGCGCTGGACAAGAGAATCCGTGTGGTGCGGAAAAGGCTGACCGACACGGCAGCGCACCTTTCCGCATGGGCAGATTATCCGGAAGACGATATTCCGCAGGTTACGCCGGAAGAGCTGCAATCCTCTCTGGCTGCGGTGAAGGACGAATTAAACCGGCTTCTGCGCAGCTTTGAAACAGGGCGAGCCCTGCGCGAAGGGGTAGAAACAGTCATTGCCGGCAGGCCAAATGCCGGAAAATCAACACTGATGAATCTGCTGGCAGGGTGTGAGCGCTCCATTGTTACGGAGTATGCGGGTACGACGCGCGACGTGGTGGAAGACACCGTCATGCTGGGGGGAATTCCGCTGCGCCTGGCGGACACGGCTGGAATCCGGCATACTGCCGACCCGGTGGAAAGCATCGGCGTTGACCGCGCATACCGGCGCATTGATACGGCGCAGCTCGTACTTGCAGTATTTGACGGTTCCGAAGAATTGAATGACGCCGACCGTGAACTTGCGGAAAAATTACAGGAAATGCCGTGCATAGCCGTCATTAACAAGAGCGATTTGCTACAAAAAATAGACATGGAGTATATTAGTACTAAATTTAAACATAAAGTTATATTCTCCGCTTCAGAAGGGACGGGCCTGGAGGAGCTGCAGAAGTCTGTAATGGACGTGCTGGGCATGGAGAAAATTGACCCGTCACAGGGAATTCTGTATACGGAGCGTCAGCGCGAGGCGGCGAGCCGTGCGCGGGATTGTGTGAACGAGGCGCTCTCTGCGCTTCAAAGCGGCATGACGTTTGACGCCATCACCATTTCGGTAGACGAGGCAATTTCTGCGCTTTTGGAACTGACCGGCGAACGTGCGACAGAAACCGTTGTGGACTCCGTGTTCCATCACTTTTGCGT
>JAEZFF010000110.1 GCA_023417635.1 Bacillota bacterium
AATTTCAAACGACCAAAAACAAAAGCTTTGTGACAGGCCATGCCGCATTTGCTTATTTGTGCAGAGACTTTGGGCTGAAACAAAACAGCGTTGAGGACGTATTTGCGGAAGGCGAACCCAGTGCGCAGAAACTGGCAGGACTTGTGGATTACTGCAAAAAAAATCATGTGAAAACGGTTTTTGTTGAGGATATGGTCAGCCCTGCCGTTTCTCAGACACTTGCCAAGCAAGTCGGTGCAAAGGTGAAACAAATCTACACCATTGAAAGCGGAGAAGACAATAAGACCTACCTCGAACGGGAGAAGTCCAATCTGAATGAGATTTATGACAGTCTCAGCCAGTAAAAGCAAAGCGGTTTTAGAACTGCTCCAATAAATAAATTAAATAAGAGTGCCGCAAGCTCAGTTTGCGGCACTCTTTTGTGTTATCAGGCGAAGAAAGCCAGACGGCGCAACATTTTATTCCGTTTTATGCGGGCAATTCACTCTAGGGAAAAGAAGGAATGGAAAGATCACGAATAAGTGAAATAAATATAGGCATCTTTGGCTTTTTCTGCTTTCTCTATTTTTGTTACATAGCACACAGGCATCGTTTGCTTCTGAAATTTTTCAATCTTAATTTTTCCTGTCACCCAAATCCATTCATTTTCTTTTAATTGGAATACTTCCTTGCCCTTGCATAGAACGCCGCACGGCTGCAAATCTGCAGTACAGCAGACCATTGCGTATCTTACAGGGACAATTTCATTTTTTGAAAATTCTTTCATTCGTAAGACTTGGCCTTTGAACTTCAGAGTTTCTCCATCGTATTTGTTCATATTTTCACTGATGTCCTGATACCACGCGGCAAACTGCTCATCCTGAACCGTTATGACGCCGCTGCTGTTCTTCTTTGGCAGAAAAGCGGCGGCAGAAGCTTTGCTGCCAACACTTTTTGAAGAAGTGCTGATTCCTTTTCCCTGTGAAGATGTTTCGTCAGAAATCGTAACTGTCTTGGCAGCTGGCGTATTTCCAAAAGAAATTGCTTTACTCTGTATGGTTCCCGCGGGAATCAGGACGGCAAATAGAATTGGAACAAAATACAGAAGGTGTTTTTGGGGTTTCGCGTTATGCTTTGGGGTAAACGCGGCGGGCAGCAGCGTGATGGCAATCAGCAACAGCCCAATAGCGGCAAACCAGAGGTACCCGTTGATGCGGGGGTGTACGTAATTGGCCGCTTTACCGGAAATCAACGCGTAAAAAAGCAGGGCGGACAGCAAAATGCAGAGAATTGCCTCCAAAAATATTTCCAAGTTGATTTTTTGTTTCATAATGTTCTTCCTTTCAGCAGCAGAGAAAGCAGAAGAAAAATAAAAAGCCCGGTGACAAAAAGAGCTGCAGCAAGACGAACCACAAATTTTTTTTGAAAGCTGGCGCTCAGCATAAATAAGTTGGACAAATCCAGCATAGGCCCCATAACAAGAAAAGCGAGTACGGCAACAGACGGAAATACATTTAAAAAGCTTCTCCCGATAAATGCATTCGAAGTGGAACAGACCGACATGAAAAACGCTGCTAATAGCATCAGAAGAATTGATACCGTTACAGCTGAACCTGTTTTTTGAAATAAGGATGCCGGTATTGCCTGCTGAAGAATGGCGCATAAAAGGGAGCCGACGATAATGTAGCGGCCCATGCCAAGAAACTCTTGCCCCGCAATCATGAAAACAGTTTCTGCTTTTCCCGCTTTCCCGGAATGGCGAGGGGTACAGCCGCCCGACCCACAGGAACAGGCAGCCAGCCCTCCGCCAGTCAAAACGAACGAAGATTTCTGGTGCGTCAGGCTTAAAATAAAACCGGAAATCAGGGAAATCAAGATTCCAAACCCAATCCGGTACAGTACGTACTGCGGCTGGCCGGGAAAAGCGTACAGAGTGGATAAAATAGTAACCGGGTTCACTGCCGGTGCTGCAAGCATAAAGACCATTGCTACCGGTAAAGGTACGCCTTTTTGCACCAGCCTTGACGCAATCGGCACGATGCCGCAGTCACAGATTGGAAAGAAAAATCCGAGGATTACCGCAAGGGGAAATCCAAGCCATTTGTGTGCGGTAAACAGCCTAACGAGTGTTTCATCCGGAAGAAATACCTGCAGCAGTGCGGAAACAAAAGCTCCAATTAACAGGAACGGTACTGCCTGCATCAGGATGCCGATAAAAACCATATTTGTGCTTTGGACAAACGCGCAAAGCTGCGAGGGAGTGAAGATCACCGTTAACAGCATACAGGCGCAGATAAATGCAATACACGCCATCAGTTTGTAGCTCTGGTGCTGATATTTGTTTTCTCTAAATGCTTTTGGGTCAAACAGTGTTTTGAAAAGGGAGTCCGACGATTTCTCATCCGAGGAAACAAAGGCGGAACGGTTCAAGCTGCGGACTGCGTTTTTCAACAGTGCATTTTCTTCTGAAATGCGGTTAAAAAGCACTGCGTCTGCATTGCTGAGCTGGTTCGCCATCAGTCCGCCGGTGTTTTTCAGGTAAAAATCGAAGGTGGAAGCGTCGGCGCAGAAGAAGACCCGGTCAATTTTGCAATTCTTGGGCATTGGTACGGTAAACAGCATCTCGATTGGCCAGGTGCCGTTATACTCAACCAGAATCAAATCCGGGTTTTGCTCGGACTTGATTTTGAAAAAAAGTTCAGAACAAAATTCCTCTTTTTTGTTGATACTCTTTAACAGCACGTTTCTACTCTGAAGAGTTGGCACCCGGAGTTTCACTTCGCCGTCTTCACATTGCAAAATCAGGATCTTGCCGTAACTTTGGAGATAAGTCTGCTCTAAAATATGTTGAATCAGCGTCGTTTTTCCACTCTCTAAAAACCCGCAGAACACTTCAATCCTTGTCATAAATCATACCCGAAACAGCTTGGAAAGCCCTTGTTTGTCAAGCTTTTCCCCAATTACACAGATTCGTCCTGTAAAATCCGGCTCGGTTCTCTGAAAGTTTCTTTCCCCAGACACATAGTCAAACTGGCACCAGCCGCCTTCTTTTAAAGGAACGAGCCCTTTTGCACGAAGAACGTTCCCATATTGAGGCAGCAGCTGCAGTGCGGAATCCAGTAGGTGACAGGAAAAAGAATTCGGTGTTTCCACACTCCAGACCTGAAAGGCCTCGTCGCCGTGATGATGATGCTCCGGAAGCCCATTTTCTTGTATCAGCGGCGGAATGCCGCTCTCAGAAATCTGCAACATCGTGTCGGCTGAAATCTGCTCCCATGGTGTTGTGAGGATGGCCGCTTTTGGGTTATGCTCCCGGAGGCTTTTCACCACATCCTGCAGCTGACTTAATTCAATCTTCTGCGTCCGGCTCAGAAAAATCGTTTTTGCGTTTTCAATCTGGTCAAAAAAGAATTCAGAAAAATTTTTGGCATACATATTGTATTTCAGTGCATTTACAACCGTAATGCAAAAACTGACTTTGCTTTTTTCTTTCGAAGCAATCCTGCTGCAGGCTGGCAGAATGTCTGAGAGTTTTCCTACACCGGAAGGCTCAATTAAAATTCTGCTGGGCTGATATTTGCGGAGGACTTCTTTCAGTGTGTCGCTGAAATCTCCTGCAAGAGTACAGCAAATGCAGCCGGAATTAATTTCCCGAACCTGGATTCCGGCCTGCTTTAATATTCTGCCGTCAATGCCGATTTCACCGAATTCGTTTTCTATGATGACAACCTTTTCATTCTGCATGGCTTTTTTTAACAGCTTTTGAATCAGAGTGGTTTTACCGGCTCCCAAAAATCCGGAAATAATGCCGATTTTTGTATCCATGTTTTCCTCCAAGTTCAACATTCTCATTTCGTAACTTGACATATATGCAAATGCAATTCATTACCATTTAGTAAATTTAACACTTTTCGTTTATAGTGTCAAACCACTGATTGAGAATTATAATTATGAAAAATTTTAAAAATTTCGGAGCAGTTCTGTTGGCCTTTCGTCTTCACTTTCATGAGCAGCTTTCTGCTTTCTGTTCCCGTTTGATGGGGTGATAGGCAAAGAGCCTATATCCTAAAATCCGTAATGCTGTTGATAAGGGCCTGAGTGCACGGGCTTTGCTTAAAAAAAGCGTAGCTTTTCAGCGAAACTGCCTTGACAAAGAATACAGGGGAGGAGTATAGTTGTCTTTAGATGCAAATGGTTGTCATTAGCATTTGCAAATTCCGCTGCAAGGCGGCTGGCTGTTCTGAAGAAAATGCAAAGGGTAATTGTATCATTTTGCCTTGGTAAAATGATGCGACTTTGAGCCAATGCCTTTTTAGCGAGGGCAGTAATTCATCGGCCATCATACAGCGGTTTAGTAAAAAGGAGACAGCTTAATATGTTTGAGGACAAAGTCTTGGTTTGCCAGGAGTGCGGAAAAGAATTTGTATGGACTGCCGGCGAGCAGGAGTTTTATGCTTCCAAGGGTTTTACAAATGAACCGAAGCGCTGCCCGGAATGCAGAAAAAAGCGAAGAGAAAGTCAAAAACCGGAAAGGGTAATGTATGATGCCATCTGTGCCGCTTGCGGCAAACCCTGTAAAGTACCCTTTAAACCAACGGAGGGCCGACCGGTCTACTGCAGTGAATGCTTTGCAAAAATGAAGGCAGGAGAATGAAAATCCTCTGGCTTAACCGGTAAACTGCCAAGACACAAAACAAATTATTCTGGAGGCTTAGATGGCTAGAAAAGCAATGGTCGTGAAGAATCTTAAGCGGAAGAAGACTGTCGAAAAATATAGGACGAAGCGAGAGGAACTTCTTAAAGAGGGAAACCGTGCTGCATTGAGTGAATTGCCACGCGATGCGTTCCCTACAAGGATTCAAAACCGGTGTGCCTTGACGGGACGTCCACACGGTTATCTGCGAAAATTCGGAATTTCTCGTATTGCGTTCCGCGAACTGGCTTATAAAGGTGAGATTCCGGGCGTCAGGAAAGCAAGCTGGTAAATTGTAAGAATATGATAAGCGCTCACAGCACCAGGCAAATCACTGCCG
>JAEZFF010000006.1 GCA_023417635.1 Bacillota bacterium
CCAAAAGCCGAAAGCGTAAAGGCTGAAATACTGATAACTACCGCAGCAAGCGCGGCTATAATTTTTCTGGCTTTATGATTCATCTATGTAATTCCTCACATATCATAGTAATAATCGAATTTCGAAAAGAACACCTAATTATCATACCATAATATTCGGGCATAATACAACACGATTCTGTCGAAAAATGAAATTTTATGCCGCTTTTATGCTGCTGTCTCAAGGCCCTGTTTACACTGTGCCATCTGCGTGCTATGCTAAGGGAATACCAGGAAAATAGGAAGGAGAACAATACCATGCAAACTCTTGAAACAAAACGGCTGCTGCTGCGGCCCTGGCAGGAAAGTGACCTGAACGATTTTTACGAATACGGCAAAAATCCAGAAGTTGGACCGAATGCAGGTTGGAAGCCACACGAAAATATAGAAGAAAGCAAAAAAATTCTTGCGGACTTTGTAAAAAGTGACCGGGAATTTGCTGTGGTTTTAAAAGAAAATGGCAAAGCCATCGGTTCGCTCGGCCTGGAAACCGACCGTACACACAATGAAAACCTCGGCAAAGGCCGCGAACTGGGCTATGTTCTCTCACACGATTACTGGGGACGCGGCCTGATGCCGGAAGCCGTGCGCGGCGCTATTCAATATGTTTTTGAAACCATGAAGCTCGACTATTTTTCTGTAGCGCATTTTCCCTTTAACCAGCGTTCCAAGCGCGTCATAGAAAAGTGCGGTTTCCGGTACCAGAAAACGCTGAAGGACTCCTGCACCAATTATAATGGGGAAAAGCTCGATGAACTTTGCTACATCATGACAAAAGAAGATTACTTCTCTCACAGCTGAGGTTCTTCGCCTTCCCGCTGTGCCGCGATAACATCCTGCACAAGTTCTTTCAGCTGAGCGCGGGTTTCTAAAAGCCCTGCGCGCCGCCGGAACCCCGCCGCACCGCGCAGTCCCTTTAAATACCAGGCAACGTGTTTGCGCGCTTCACGCATGGCGCGGGCTTCCCCCTTGTAGCGGCACATCAGCTCCACATGCTGCATCATTACAAGCATCCGCTCACAGATTTCGGGTGGAAACTCGATACGGCACGATTCTGTAAGGTAATCGTCTATTTGGCGGAAAATCCACGGGTTGCCGAGGGCGGCGCGCCCAACCATCACGGCGTCGCAGTTTGTCTGCTCCAACATCAGTGCAGCGGACTGCGCGCCCGTCACATCGCCGTTGCCAATGACGGGGATTTCTACACTTTGTTTTACCCTTTTAATGATATTCCAATCAGCAGGCGGATTATACATCTGTGAGCGGGTTCTGGCATGTACCGCTACGGCGGCGGCACCGGCCTGTTCGCAGATCTTTGCTATTTCGGGCGCATTCACGGAATTTTCATCCCACCCAGCGCGCATTTTCACCGTGACCGGCACGGGTACAGCAGCGGCTACGGCCGCTGTGATTTCCCCACAGATCTGTGGACTTTTCATCAGCGCACTCCCCCCGCCGGGGCCTGTGATTTTCGGCGCGGGACACCCCATGTTGATGTCGATTAAATCCGGCTGAAAGGCCATCGCCTTTTTTGCCGCTTCTGCCATAACGGCAGGTTCGGAACCGAAAATCTGAATTGCCGCCGGGCGCGCCTCGGTGCCAAGCTCCATCAGCTCGCGGGTCTTTTTGTCGTTAAACTCCAGTGCTTTGGAGCTGACCATTTCGCTTACGGTGTAAGCAGCGCCAAAACGCGCGCAGATTTCGCGAAACGCCCGGTCGCCCGCACCGGCCATCGGCGCCAGCACTGCTTTGCCGTTCAATTCCAAATTTCCTATTTTAAAACCCATGTTTTATTGAATCCTCTATCTTAATTTTGATTTTGCGTTTGAAGGCTGAGTTCAAATTCGATTTCATGCCTTAGTGGAATTCCGTCGTCCCCAATCAGTGGAATCTCCGGTTTCAGTTTGCGGGAAACTTCCAGGGCATTCCGGTACAGCTTTGCCATATCGAATCCCCTTTTCTGGTAAAACCGAATCGCATTGATGTTGTCATTTGTAGTAATGAGCACAACTTTTTCGCAGCCGTGTTTTTCCGCCATTTCAATTAGTTTTTTTACCAGTGTGGAACCGATGCCGCAGTTTTCCCGCAGACTGTCAAGAGATGTTATTTCGCAGGCCGTGCCGGAAATCTGGTACGTCAAAAGCCCGATGATGTTCTGGCTTTCATCATACGCAATAATACCGTCAACTTTCGTCATATCCACAATAGCGCCGCGGATTACCATTTGTGTAGAAAACCAATGTTCCCTGAGAAATTGGTTCACCTGTTTTCTGTTTAACTGGCTAATTGCCGTATATCTCATTTTCAGCCTCTGTGAATATAAAGTATAATTAAGTGAAAAAGCCCTACGATAGCCCGCATCTTCCTACTGGCTGCGTTTAGTATACCACTTATTTTTTTACGGGGAAAGTGCTATAATACTTCCATACTGATATGTAAGCGGAGGAACTCAATGAAATTACTGGTACTGGACGGCAACAGCATACTGAACCGCGCTTTTTACGGGATACGACTGCTTTCAACGAAAGACGGCCTTTTTACAAACGGCATTTACGGCTTTTTGACAATTTTTCACCGTCTGCTGACGGAAACGGAGCCGGAGGCCGTAGCCGTTGCTTTCGATCTGCGCGCCCCGACTTTCCGGCACAAAGAATATGCGGGCTACAAAGCTAACCGCAAGGGAATGCCGCCGGAGCTTGCCCAGCAGATGCCAACGCTGAAAGAACTGCTGAAGCTGCTCGGCTACCGCCTTGTAGAGTGTGAGGGGTTTGAGGCCGATGACATCCTCGGCACGCTGGCAAAAACGTGCGAAAAAGAGGCCTGTGAATGTATCCTTGCAACCGGTGACCGCGACAGCCTGCAGCTTGTGGGCCCGCACGTTACGGTACGCCTTGCCTCTACCAAAATGGGGCAGCCGCAGGTAACGGTTTACGATGAGGCAAAAATCAAGGAGGACTACGGCGTCACCCCAAAAGAAATGATTGAAATCAAGGCAATTCAAGGTGACTCCTCCGACTGCATCCCCGGTGTCGCGGGCATTGGGCCAAAGGGCGCGGGGCAGCTGATTCAGGCTTACCACAGCATCGATTATATTTATGGGCATCTTGATTCGCTGGAAATCCGCGACACCATGCGCAAAAAGCTGGCAGAAGGAAAAGAAAGCGCTTACCTGAGCCACGGGCTCGGCACAATCTGCACCGACGCGCCGATTGACACAAACCTGCAGAATTATATTCCGCAAAACCGCGACGCGGCAGGCGCCGCACGGCTGATGGCAAAACTGGAATTTTTCAAACTGATTGAAAAGCTCGGGCTGAATGTACCCGCGGAAACGCCGGAGCCAAACGCTGCGCAGGCTTCCAGCGCACAGCTTGCAGAAAATACCGACGAAACGGCGCTGCTGAAAAAGCTGAAAGCTTCCGGCCGCGCAGATTTCATTGTGGAGTACCAGGATGGTGTCATCGCGTCCCTGCTGGTCAGTACGGACGGAACAGTATATCCGGTGAAAAACGCCGAAACGATTCACAAAATTCTCGCCGACGAAACCATCCGTAAAAGCACACACAACATTAAGCCGCTGTACGCGGCGCTTGACCAAAAAGGCGAAACCCTTGCCGGCCCGGTGTTTGATACGATGCTGGCAGGGTACCTGCTGAACCCTTCGGCTTCCGGCTATGAGCCTCTGCGCCTTGCGCAGGAGTACGGCGTCCCTGTTCCGGATGGTATTCCGGATGAAGCGAAGCCCGCCGCCATAATGCCCGCCCTGACCGACGCGCTGGAGCGGAAAATTGCCGAAAACGGTCAGACCGACCTGCTGGGCAAAATTGAGCTGCCGCTCGCGCGGGTACTGGCGCGTATGGAAAACGTCGGCTTCGCCGTGGATGCCGATGGCATCGGGTCGTTCGGCAAGGCGCTGGATGAAAAAATCGGAGAAATGCAGAAACAGATTTACAGCGCCGTTGGGTACGAGTTCAATATTAATTCCCCCAAGCAGCTGGGGGAAGCATTCTTTGAAAAGCTTGGCCTGCCGCACGGCAAAAAGACGAAAAGCGGCTGGTCCACCAGCGCCGCCGTGCTGGAAAAGCTGCGCTACGAAAGCCCTGCCGTTGAGCTTGTTCTCTCTTACCGCACACTGGCAAAGTTGAAATCCACCTACTGCGATGGGCTGCTGAAAGTCGTCGCGCCCGACGGGCGGATTCACTCGAGTTTCAACCAAACGGAAACGCGCACCGGGCGCATCAGTTCCACAGAACCAAACCTGCAAAACATCCCCGTTCGGACGGAACTCGGCCGCGAAATGCGCCGTTTCTTTGTCGCCCGTCCCGGCTGGGTGCTGGTAGATGCCGACTATTCGCAGATTGAGCTGCGCGTCCTCGCGCACGTGGCGAACGACAAAAACATGATACAGGCTTTCCGCGACAATGATGACATTCACCGCCGCACCGCCGCGCAGGTATTCCATCTGCCGGAACAAATGGTCACGCCCATCATGCGAAGCCGCGCAAAGGCCGTCAATTTTGGGATTGTATACGGAATCGGCGCTTTTTCGCTGTCACAGAAAATAAAAGTTTCCGTAGCAGAAGCAAAGCAGTACATTGCCGACTACCTCGCCCATTTTTCCGGCGTTGACGAATACATGAAGCGCGTTGTGGATGAGGCAAAAGAAAAGGGCTACGCCGAAACTATGTTTGGCCGCAGGCGTTACCTGCCGGAACTCGTAAGTTCCAACCACAATCTTCGCGCTTTTGGGGAACGCGTCGCACGCAATATGCCGATTCAGGGTGCCGCGGCGGATATTATCAAAATTGCCATGGTGCGCGTGGAAAACCGGCTAGCGGAAGAAAAGATGAAATCCCGCCTGATTCTGCAGGTGCACGATGAACTGATTGTGGAATCCCCCGCTGAGGAAGCTGAGAAGGCGGCCGCCCTGCTGACGGAAGAAATGCAGAACGCCGTTTCCCTAGCGGTTCCGCTCACGGTGGATGCTAAAGTGGGACGCACATGGTATGAGGCTAAAGCATGAGTATTTTTGCCTGCCCCGTTTGCCGTGAACGTCTGGAAAAGCTGGAAAAAGAATATGCCTGCCCCAACGGGCACCATTACGACCTTGCCTCAGAAGGTTATGTGTACCTTCTTCAGCCAAACAAAAAGCACTCCAAAATGCCGGGCGACGACCGGCAGATGGTGGCTTCCCGCCGCAGGTTCCTGGAAGGCGGCAGCTACCGGATTTTCAGCGATGAGCTAAACCGGCTCGCCCTGAAATGCCTGCCAAAAGAAGGCGCTGATATACTGGATGCCGGGTGCGGTGAAGGCTACTACACCGGTCGGCTGGCGGCCTTTTTGGAAGAGCAGGGCGTTTCGGCGGAAATCGCCGGGTTTGACATTTCAAAATTTGCCGTAAAGGCAGCAGCAAAAAAGTATAAAAGCATTTCGTTCGCCGTGGGAAGCATGTTTAGCATTCCCGTGCTGGATGCTTCCGCAGACCTCGTAATAAATGTCTTCGCTCCCATTGTGCCGGAAGAACTGGCGCGCAGCGTGAAGCCCGGCGGGTTCCTGATCCTTGCCATCCCTTCTGAGCGCCATCTTTTCGGCTTGAAGCAAATCCTGTACGACAGCCCTTACGAAAATGAGCACCGCGAAACAGATTACCCGGGCTTTCTTTTCCGTGAACGCGTTCCGGTGCGGGGAAACATCAGCACCAGCGATACCCAGACCATACAGGATCTTTTCAGCATGACGCCGTACTTTTGGAAAACGCCGAAAGAAGGCTGTGAGCGCCTGAAACAAACGCAAACCCTGGAAACAGAAATTGGGTTCGATTTTCTCGTTTACCGGCGGCAGGATTGACTCTGTAACCTAAAATTTTCACCGAAGGGCGGAAAAGCCATGAAGAAACAAAACTGGTTTGTTCAGTTTGTCACTGGGGAAAGCCCTTTGCTTCTGGCAGCAGTCACTGTATTCGCACTGGTTCTGCGGATGCAGTTTTTTCCGTATGTGTCAACCGACTATACGCTTTTTCTGCAGGGATGGTTCAGTGAATTAAAGGTCGGCGGCGGGTTTGCCGCCATTGGGCGGAACATTGGCGACTATATGCCGCCCTATTTTTACCTGCTGGCTTTTCTTACTTACCTGCCGGGTAGACCGCTTTTCCTTATTAAAGGGCTTTCCTTCCTGGGTGATGTCGTTTTGGCCTTTTTCGCCATGCGGATTGTGGAGCGTCAGCGCGGAAAATTCTGGGGCTGCATTGTCTATGCAACCGTGCTGTTTCTGCCAAGCGTCATTTTAAACTCCGGCGCGTGGGCGCAGTGTGACGCCATCTATACGGCGGCGCTTCTCGCATGCGTGTACTTTGTAATGAAAAAACGCGATTATGCCGCTGTAGCCGCATTTTCTGTAGCATTTGTTTTCAAGCTGCAAACAGTGTTCCTTGCACCATTCCTGCTGCTGATGCTCCTGAAAAAACGCATCCGCTGGCGCTGTGTTCTGGTCTTCCCCGCCGTTTACCTTGCGGCTATTCTTCCCTCTGCGCTGATGGGGCGCAGCTTTACCGACCTGCTGACGGTTTATTTCCGGCAGGCGGGCGAATACTCCTCTATTTCAATGAATCTGCCGAACCTGGCCGTCTGGTACCCGGCCGACACTCCAGTTCCCACGGGACACCTCCTTGCGCTGGCCGCTGTGCTGGCGGCACTGGTTCTTGTTTTTGTGCTGTGGCGGCTCGATTTTGAGCTGACAGACGAAATGATTCTTTCGCTCGCATTTCTCTCGGTTCTTTTTGTGCCGTATTTTCTGCCCTATATGCATGAGCGTTACTTGTACCCGGCGGATATTTTCTCCGTGCTGTTTGCGTTCTACCTCCCCGAAAAATTCTATATTCCCATTATTACGGTATTCAGCTCGACTGCCGTAGTCGGGGAATTCCTTTTTGGCACGCATCTTGTCAGCGTGAAACTGCTTTCCGTACTGATGTTTTTCTGCCTGCTGTGGGTTATGCTTACGGTTTTCTTCGCGGCAAAGGGCAAACGGTTCCGCCTGCAGAGGCTTCACCGATGAGCGGGCTGCGCATTGTTCCCATGCAGGAACATCATCTGGATGCCCTGGCGAAACTGGAAAAAGCCTGCTTCTCCACTCCATGGACGCGCGCAGGCCTTGCGGAAGAGCTGGAAAACCCGGCGGCTGTTTTTGCCGTAGCGGAACAGAATGGCGTAACGGCAGGCTATGCGGGCATGACCTGCGTTTTGGATGAATGCTATGTGGACAACGTAGCCGTTTTTCCGCAGTACCGGCGGCGTGGGATTGCCCGCGCACTGATGGAACACCTGATACAGGCCGCGAAAGCACGGAATTCTTCTTTTCTGACCTTGGAAGTGCGCGCTTCCAATACCGGGGCCATTCAGCTTTACAAAGCCCTCGGCTTCCGGCAGGAAGGGCTGCGCCGCAGCTTTTACCGCCTGCCGCCGGAAGACGCGCTGATTCTTACACTGCGCTTTTCGAAGGCCGGGCCTGCCACAGTCACAGCACAACCGCAATCTATAAAACAGAACAACTGAAATTAACAGGAGGGTTTTTCCTATGCCTCAAGAAAAGAAACAGCATTCCCCTTTTCTCTGGTTTTTGCTCGGCCTTGCTGTAGGCTTTCTGCTTGCGCCCGTGAAAAGGGGAGTCCACGTCAGCGTACGTGTTAATACGGATCTGTGGTTCGCAGGCATCAACAGAAAAAATAAAAATGCAGCTGGGGGAAAACTGGAATGAAAATACTTGGTATTGAAAGCTCCTGCGACGAAACGGCAGCGGCTGTTGTAGAAAATGGCCGCACCGTTCTTTCCAATGTTGTGGCGTCGCAGGTGGATGAACATAAACTTTACGGCGGCGTCGTGCCGGAAATTGCTTCCCGCCGCCACTGCGAAGCGATTGTCGGCGTCGTGCGGGAAGCACTGCAAGACGCTGGAACCGCCCTGGATGAAGTTGACGCCATTGCCGTTACTTATGCGCCCGGCCTAATTGGCGCGCTGCTGGTAGGCGTAAATTTTGCAAAGGGACTCTCTCTTTCCAGCGGGAAGCCGCTCGTTCCGGTTCACCACCTGCGCTCGCATATTGCGGCAAACTACATTGCTTTTCCGGAACTGGAACCGCCTTTTCTTTGCCTTGTGGTTTCCGGCGGGCATACACACATCGTAGAGGTGAAAGACTATACAAAGCTGCGCGTTCTTGGCTGCACCCGCGACGACGCCGCAGGCGAAGCGTTCGACAAAGCCGCGCGCGCCATGGGGATTCCGTACCCCGGCGGCGTAGAACTGGACAAGATTGCTGAAAACGGCAATGAAAAAGCTTACCGCCTGCCGCGCCCTTCGGTGGACGGCGCACCGTACGATTTCAGTTTTTCCGGTTTGAAAACGAATATCATTAACCTTATACACAACGCGCAGCAGCGCGGTGAAACCCTCAGCGTGCCCGACCTCGCCGCTTCTTACCGCAAAGCCGTAGTGGACTGCCTGACACGTAACTTTTTTGCCGCCGCGCGAGACACCGGCGCGAAAAAGCTGGCCATTGCAGGCGGCGTTTCCGCAAATGCACTGCTGCGCCGCACCATGGAAAGCGAATGCAAAAAGCGCGGGTTGGAATTTTACCGCCCACAGCTGTGCTACTGCGGCGATAACGGCGCTATGGTCGGCGCACAGGGCTATTACGAATTTATGGCCGGAAACGTAGCAGGCCCGGACCTGAACGCCTGTGCCGAGATCCCGGTTGACCAGTCGTTTTCCGCTGCAAAAAAGGCTTAACTCCCTCCCTTTTCCTATGGGTTTTCCGCTTTGCGGACAAGTATTGGCTGGTTGATTCATTTTGCATAAATTGGTATTTAGTTATTCAGTTTTATTTTTCTCAAAAATTTTTGGGATCCTGGAATCACTCCTTTTCCCTGCAATTATTAAATTTTTAACAAATGTCAAACATTTCATGTTTTTGTGATTGAATTAACCAAAAAAAAGTTGTATTATTAAATTAATTTCAACAGGCCATTGGGCCGAAAGGAGAAATTATGACACAAAATCAATCGGTTCTTGAGTGGGTCGAGAAAATGAAGGAGCTTGTCAAGCCTCAGAGCGTCCTCTGGATTGACGGTTCCGACAAACAAATTGAAGCTTTGAGAAAAGAAGCATGCAAAACAGGCGAGTTCACCAAGCTGAATTCGGAAAAGCTTCCAAACTGTTTTCTGCACCGCACGGCAGTAAACGATGTTGCCCGTGTGGAAGGCCGCACGTTTATCTGCAGCCGCAAGGAAGAAAACGCTGGCCCCAGCAACAACTGGATGGAGCCGCAGAAATGCTATAAGATGCTGTACGACATCGCGCGTGGGAGCTATGAAGGCCGTACCATGTACGTTGTTCCGTATTCCATGGGCCCAGTTGGTTCCCCATTTGCTAAAATTGGTGTTGAAGTCACCGATTCCATATATGTTGTCCTGAATATGTGCATTATGACGCGCGTCAACCAAAAAGTCTGGGACACCCTTGGCAACAGCAACGACTGGGTTCGCGGGCTGCACTGCTCCTGCGATGTTGACCCTGAAAAGCGCTATATCTGCCACTTCCCGGAGGACAACACCATTATCTCTGTAAACTCCGCATACGGCGGCAACGTAATTCTCGGCAAGAAGTGCTTTGCCCTGCGCATTGCTTCTTACCTTGGCCAGAAGGAAGGCTGGATGGCCGAGCATATGCTTATCCTTGGCATCCAGAACCCGAAGGGCGAAATTAAATATGTTGCTGCTGCGTTCCCGAGTGCCTGCGGCAAGACCAACCTTGCCATGATGATTCCGCCGGAATACTACCGCAAAAAGGGCTACAAGACCTGGACGGTCGGCGACGATATTGCTTGGATGCACATCGGCTCTGACGGCAGGCTCTGGGCGATTAACCCGGAAAACGGCTTCTTCGGTGTTGCACCTGGCACAAACGACAAGTCCAACCCGAACGCGCTTGCTACAACAAAATCCGGCACTATCTTTACCAACGTTGCTTATAACAAAGACGACAGCACCGTTTGGTGGGAAGGCCTTGACCACAATCCGCCGAAGAATGCCATTGACTGGAAAGGCAACCCGTGGGATGGCACCACTTCTAAAGAAAAGGGCGCTCATCCAAACAGCCGCTTCACCGCGCCGGCTAAGAACTGCCCGTGTGTAAGCCCTGAATTTAACTCGCCAACAGGCGTGCCAATTTCCGCCATTATTTTCGGCGGCCGCCGCGCACACCTCACTCCGCTGGTCTACCAGTCTCGTGACTGGAACAACGGTGTTTTCGTCGGTTCCATTATGGCTTCTGAAACGACGGCTGCCGCTACGGGTGCAGTCGGCGTCCTCCGCCGCGACCCAATGGCCATGCGTCCGTTCTGCGGCTACAACATGGGCGACTACTTCGCACACTGGGTTGAAATGGGCGAAAAACTTGGCGACAAAGCACCAAAGATCTTTAACGTCAACTGGTTCCGTTTAGACGACAAGGGCCACTTCATTTGGCCAGGATTCGGTGACAACCTCCGCGTTGTTGAATGGATTCTGAAGCGCTGCGAAGGCAAAGCAGACGCTGTCGAAACCGCAATCGGCTATGTTCCGAAGCCGGAAGACATTAACCTTGAAGGCCTCGACATCAGCCGTGACACACTCAAAGGGATTCTGGAAGTCAAGAAAGACGAGTGGGCAAAAGAAGCTGCCGATGTTGAAGAGTTCTACAAGAAGTTTGGCGACAAACTGCCAAAAGAGCTCCATGCCGAACTGAACGGCCTGAAAGCAAGACTAAAGTAATCAAAAACGCTGAAAGGGCGGTTCCCTGAAAAAGGGAACCGTCCTTTTTTTCGCATTTTTTTGCCGGCATCATGCAAAATGTTCCTTTTTCTCCCTGTATATTTGCACATAAATGGCACTTATTGCTGAAAGTTATGAATAATTTGTTTCAAAAGTTCTAAATTTGTGTAAATAACACATTGCGATATTTTCTTAAAATTGATATACTGAATTTAGAAAAAATTGTCCCGACACTGCAACATTGTCGGGCAATTTTTATTTTGATTGATGGAGGAACGGATTTATGGAGGAACAAGCAATTCGGCCTATTCACCCGAAGGGCGACTTTTTCGACCTGAAAGGGAACAAAACAACCGTAGGCCGTGAAGCAATCGCCGGCGTTACCACATTCTTCGCCATGGCGTACATCATCATGGTAAACCCGTCGGTACTTGTGCAAACCGGCATGCCATGGGGTGCAGTTTTTCTGGCTACCATATTCTCTTCCGTTGTGGGCACGCTCATCATGGGCCTGTTTGCAAACGTGCCTTACGCGCAGGCACCTGGCATGGGGTTAAATGCATTCTTTACCTACACCGTGTGCTTCGCTCTGCACTTTACATGGCAGGAAGCTCTGGCAATGGTGTTCATCTGCGGCCTTGTCAATATTGTCATCACCATCACAAAGCTGCGCCGCCTCATCATTATATCCATTCCGCAGAGCCTACGGTACGCAATCAGCGGCGGCATCGGCATCTTCATTGCCTACATTGGCATTAAAAATGCCGGCCTGCTGAAATTTGCCGTTGACGGCGGCAAGTATGTAACTGCCGACCATGCAAACAAAATTGCCGACATCAGCAAGATGTCCATTACAGCAAATGCAGGGGCTGTTCCGGAGCTGGTACAGTTTAACACTGCTTCTGTTCTGCTTGCCATTGCCGGCATTATCCTCACCTTTATCCTACTGGTTCGTAAAGTGCCCGGCGCCATCCTCATCAGCATCGCAGTCATTACCATTCTTGGCATTCCTTTTGGTGTAACACAGGTAAACGGCGCCAACACCATAAACTTTAGTCAGGCCGTGCAGCAGCTGCCCTCTACTTTCTGCGCAGCTTTCGGCCCGAAAGGCATACAAAGCCTATTTGCTAATATTGGGAACCTTCCAGTCGTACTAATGACTATTTTTGCTTTTGGTATGACGGATATGTTCGACACCGTTGGAACATTAATTGGGACCGGTTCCAAGAGCGGCATATTCAATATTTCCGATGAAAATTCCCTTTCAAAAGGCAAGGGCTTCAGCACAAAGATGGACCGCGCCCTGTTTGCAGATGCATTTGCAACTTCAGCAGGCGCTGTGATTGGTACTTCCAATGTTACGACTTTTGTTGAGTCCAGTGCAGGAATCGGCGCAGGCGGCCGTACCGGCCTCACAAGCGTCTTTACCTCGCTGCTGTTTATCCTCAGCGCATTTACAGCACAGCTGGTCAGTGCTGTTCCAAGCTGTGCAACAGCTCCAGCCTTGATTGCCGTCGGCGTTATGATGCTCAGTTCCTTTAAGGAAGTCAACTGGACCGACTTGGAAGAAGCAATTCCGGCATTCGGCGCAGGCATCTTCATGGCCCTGTGCTACAGCATTTCCTACGGCATTGCGGCAGGCTTCATTTTCTACTGCATTATAAAAGCCGTCAAAGGCAAGTTTAAGGAAGTCCACCCGATTCTCCTT
>JAEZFF010000022.1 GCA_023417635.1 Bacillota bacterium
TTCCGTTGGGTCCGCATCTCGTTCGACAGTTTCTTCCTCGTTCTCGGCTTTGTCCTTGGCGGACCGGTCGGTGTCAGCACCGTTCTCACCGCTTTCTGCCTCGGCCCTATTATTCAGGCCGTGGGCGGCTGGCTGCAGCATCGGTACCTTACCCCCACTTCCGGCGGAATCGCCATGCGCAGAGAATAAAAGAAACAGCAAAAGCTCCCGGCACTGTGTAAAACAATGCCGGGAGCTTTTTTGCTGCTGCAAACCCCAAAGAGGTTTTTATGCGTTCAATGCTTTGTAAACTGCAACAGCGCAGGCAACCGTAGCGCCAACCATCGGGTTGTTGCCCATGCCAATCAAGCCCATCATTTCCACGTGCGCCGGAACGGAGGAAGACCCTGCGAACTGTGCATCGCCGTGAATGCGGCCAAGGGAGTCAGTCAGGCCGTAAGAAGCCGGGCCTGCGCCCACGTTGTCCGGATGCAGGGTACGGCCTGTGCCGCCGCCGCTTGCAACGGAGAAGTACTTTTTGCCGTTTTCAAGTGTCCATTTTTTGTAGGTACCGGCAACAAGGTGCTGGAAACGAACCGGATTTGTGGAGTTGCCGGTAATGGAAACATCCACACCCTCGTGCTGCATGATTGCAACACCTTCACGGACGTCGTTTGCGCCATAGCACTTAATGGCAGCGCGTTCGCCGTCAGAGAACGCACGGGTTTCCACAACGCTCAGCTTATCTGCGAAAAAGTCGAAATCGGTCTTTACATAGGTGAAGCCGTTGATTCTGGAAATAATATAAGCAGCATCTTTGCCCAAGCCGTTCAGAATAACGCGGAGCGGCTCTTTCCGCGCAGAGTTTGCCGAACGGGCAATGCCGATCGCACCCTCTGCTGCTGCAAAGGATTCATGGCCTGCCAGAAAGCAGAAGCACTTTGTTTCATCGCTGAGCAGCCTCGCGCCGAGGTTGCCGTGGCCAATGCCAACTTTGCGCTGTTCCGCAACGGAGCCAGGCACTGTGAAAGATTCCAGGCCAAGGCCGATCTTTTCGGATGCCTCAACTGCGGACTTTACACCGGTCTTCAGGCCAATCGCGCAGCCGAGCGTGTAAGCCCAGACGGCGTTGTCGAAAGCAATCTGCTGTACGCCCTTAACGATTTTTTCAACGTTAATTCCCTTGGAGAGACACAGGTCGCGTGCCTCTTCAAGGCTTCCAAGGCCATACTCGGCAAGACACTTTTCGATTTTGGCCATTCTTCTTTCTTTACCTTCGAACATGACATCATTAGCCATTTCGCTTGTCCTCCTTTTATATAGCCTTATTCTTCACGCGGATCAATATACTTTACCGCGTTGTCATACTGGCCGTACTGGCCGATATTCTTCTTGTAAGCCTCATCCGGGCTCATACCGTGACGTATGTCTTCCATCATCTTGCCAAGCCGTACAAACTGGTAACCCACAACTTCGCCGTTCTTGTCAAGGGCAAGCTTCAGAACATAGCCTTCGGTCATTTCAAGGTAACGTACGCCTTTAGCGCCCGTGCTGTACATTGTGCCAACCTGGGAACGCAGGCCTTTGCCAAGGTCTTCCAGGCCAGCGCCAATCGGCAGGCCGTTTTCGGAAAACGCAGTCTGGCTGCGGCCGTAAACGATCTGTTTGAACAGCTCGCGCATAGCGACGTTAATTGCATCGCACACAAGGTCGGTGTTCAGGCACTCGAGGATTGTTTTGCCCGGCAGAATTTCGGCAGCCATTGCAGCCGAATGAGTCATGCCGGAGCATCCGATGGTTTCAACAAGAGCTTCCTGCACAACGCCCTCTTTAATATTAAGAGTCAGCTTACAGGCACCCTGCTGCGGCGCACACCAGCCCACACCATGAGTAAGGCCCGAAATATCCTTGATCTCATAGGCTTTTACCCATTTGCCTTCTTCCGGAATGGGCGCGGGGCCGTGCTTTGGGCCCTTTGTGACAACACACATTTTTTCCACTTCTGCGGAATAATTCATATCGGTACTCCTTTCGGTTTTTGATTTCCCTGAATCCTTTACATTATAGCGGATTCCACCGTGTGAATCAATACGCTAATTAATATTTTAACAAAGTATTCCTGCCTTTTTTCGGCAGGATGAAATTTAAAAACTGGTGTTATTTCATAAAAATGGATTTTGTATTGTATTTCGAATAATAACGTGGTACTATTGCTATGGGGATTTTTGTTATTTTTTCATACATTCCATCAAATTATGGGAGGGCATTATAAATGGAGGATTCAAACCAGAACAACCCATCACAGCAGCCAAGTATGCAGCAGCCGCATATTCAGGAGACTTCCTACCAGCCGCAGAACGCTTACACCGGCTCTTCTCAGCCAACCTATCCACAGCAGAATGGGTATGGGCAGCAGCCCGTGTACCAACAGCCTGTGTACCCGCAGCCCATACCGCAGAGTCCTATTACCTATGACCCTGACGCTCCGCTTTCTATGGGGCAGTTCCTCGGCATGATGCTGCTTACCTGCATTCCGGTGGTTGGCTTAGTCTTGCTGCTTGTGTGGGCTTTCAGCGGCAGCTCGAATGAGAACAAAAAGAATTTTGCGCGTGCGGAACTGATTATGGCAATAATTGTTACTGTGTTATGGCTTATTCTCGGTTCAGCTATTTATGCAGGCATCATGGGTATGATGCACACCTTCTATTAATAGGCGTTTCTCATTTGTACCGAAACCGGCTGCCGCTTTTGCAGTCGGCTTTTGTGTTCTTTTCTGAAAAAATCGGCCTGCTATTTTCTTTGCTTTCCTTTTCTTTGCCGAATCCCGCGTTATAATGAATTTAATGTACTTTTTTGGCTTCCGCAGAAATTTAATCCGCTGTTTTGGGCGGTATGCGGTTCCGAGAAAAAGCCAATTTGAAAGAGAGGATGTTACCCATGAATTTTATGGAAAATACCATTCAGCGCGCTATGGCGGATAAAAAGACCATCGTCCTGCCGGAGGGCAGCGACAAGCGCGTCGTTACCGCAGCGGCAGAAGTTTTAAAGCGCGGCATCGCGAACATTATTCTGCTTGGCAGCGAAGCGGAAGTGAAGGCTGCGGCCGCAGGGCTTGACCTTTCCAAGGCACAGATTGTCGACCCGGCTCACACCGACCTGCACGAAGACTACACCAAGACTTTTTACGAGCTTCGCAAAGCAAAGGGCATGACCCCTGAAAAAGCCGATGAAATGATGAAGGACCCCACCTACTTCGGCGTTATGATGGTGAAAAAGGGTGCGGCAGACGGCATGGTTTCCGGTGCCTGCCACTCCACAGCCAATACACTTCGCCCAGCTCTGCAGATTGTGCGCACCGCACCGGGCTGCAAGATGGTTTCCGGCTTCTTCCTTATCACCGTGCCAAACTGCGAATACGGTGAAAACGGTACGTTCGTTTTTGCGGACTGCGGCCTGAATATCAACCCAAGTGCAGACGATCTTTCCGAAATTGCCATTGCTTCGGCAAAATCCTTTAAGAGCATTGTCGGCGCGGAGCCGAAAGTTGCCATGCTTTCTTTCTCCAGCTACGGCAGCGGCAAAGATGCCCTTGTTGACAAAGTCGTAGAAGCAACAAAACTTGCAAAGCAGAAGGCTCCGGATCTGCTCCTCGACGGCGAACTGCAGGCCGACGCAGCTCTTGTTCCTTCCGTCGGTGCTTCCAAAGCGCCGGGCAGCAAGGTTGCCGGCCATGCCAACGTGCTGATTTTCCCGGATCTGAACTGCGGCAACATCTGCTACAAACTGGTAGAACGCCTTGCTAAGGCTTCGGCTTACGGCCCAATCCTGCAGGGAATTGCAAAACCGGTCAATGACCTTTCCCGTGGCTGCAAAGCGGAAGACATTGTTGGCGTAATTGCCATTACTGCTGTTCAGGCTCAGAACGTCTGATTGTTCCGCAAAGCAAAAAGTTGTATTGATAAATGCTCTGCCCCCGGTTGTGCCGGGGGCATTTTAATTGCAAAAATGCGCACACCCGTTTTGGGTGTGCGCATTTTTCTGTTCGGCGGAAACTTATTTCAAGAATTCTTTCAGGTGTGAGGTTCCCTGAATCTTACGCTCAACACCGAAATAGTCGAGTATGGTTGCGCCAATGTCGGAGAAGGTCGGCTGTGTGCCGAGGTTCACACCGGCTTTGACGTGCTTCCCATAAATGACCCACGGGATATATTCACGGGAATGGTCTGTAGAAGGCGTTGCCGGGTCGCAGCCATGGTCGGCGGTAATCATCAGAATATCATCGTCGCGCAGGCCTGCAAGAATACGCGGAAGCTGAGTGTCAAAATAAGTCAAAGCTTTCGCATAGCCTTCAACGTCATTGCGGTGGCCGTAAAGCATATCGAAATCCACGAGGTTAGTAAAGCACAGGCCGTTAAAGTCGCGGCCGAGGTACTCAATCGTGCGCTCGATGCCCTCTGCATTGCCTTTTGTGCGGACAGCTTCCTTAATGCCTTTGTTGGCAAAAATATCAACAATCTTGCCCACGGAAATCACATCAAAGCCTTTTTCCGAAAGCTGGTCCAGCATAGTAACCTTCGGCGGAACAAGTGAAAAGTCGTGGCGGTTGGTTGTGCGGGTAAAGTTCGGGTATTCACCGGTAAACGGACGGGCAATTACACGGCCCACGCCGTACTTCGGGCCGGTAAGAATTTCGCGCGCAATTTTGCAGTACTCGTAAAGCTTTTCCACCGGTACTACCGATTCATGTGCGGCAATCTGGAAAACGCTGTCGGCTGAAGTGTAAACAATCAGTGCGCCCGTCTTCATGTGTTCCTGCCCGTAATCCTTAATGACCTCGGTGCCGGAATATGGCTTGTTGCACAGCACGCCGCGGCCGGTGCGCTTTTCAAATTCTTTCAGAATTTCTTCCGGGAAGCCATTCGGAAAAGTCGGCAGCTTCTTTGGCGAGTTAATCCCCGCAATTTCCCAGTGGCCGATGGTGGTATCTTTTCCCTTTGAAATTTCACGCATACGGCCGAAGGAAGCCGCCGGTGCGCCGACCGGTTTTCCACACCCTACGCCGTCAATGTTGAAAAGCCCCAGCTTCTGCATATTTGGCATATTAAAGAAACTGCTTTTTGTGCAGGATGCCAGCGTGTTGCTTCCTACATCTCCATAATCTGCGGCGTCGGGCTCTTCCCCAATGCCGACGCTGTCCAGAACAATCAAAAAAACTCGTTTGCTCACAATAGACAACTCCTTTTCACCATTTTTAAATGTTTGAAACCGCTTTCAGAGGCCAGAAAAGAAAACGGAGAATCTTTCTCCCCGTTTCTTTTCCGCCCGATACGGCTGCTCCTGCGAAAGCCAAGCAGAAAAACCGCCCACCTTTTCCACATCTTTGGGGTACCCATATCATTATAATATAGTATAACTGATTTTCTGCAAAATGGTAGGACATCCGTCCTAATCTCAAGAAAATAAACGCGTACAGGAGCCAAAAAGTAATCTTTTTCATTCCCGTAAGGCTGTATTAAAAAATTTTCCGGGTCTTTTTACCCAGCCGCCCTTTCAGGGAGCAAAGACCAGTTAATAGGCCTTGCCCCAATAAAGCATTTTAGCAGCCGGTTTGCCGCAGACCGGGCATACGTCGGAAATCTGCTCCTGCTCAAATGGAATGCAGCGGGAAGAAAGGCCGGCAACTTCCTTGATTTTCGCTTCGCAGGCTGCATCTCCACACCACATGGCTTTTACAAGGCCGGGCTTGGTGTCTGCAATTTCTTTCATTTCGTCAAGCGTTTTTGCCGTGTATGTCATACTCTCACGGCGCTGCAGCGCACGGTCGAACATCTGCTTCCGAACGGTTTCAAGCTGTTCGGTGATGGCTGCTTCAAGGCCTTCAAGCGGCGTAAACTGCTTTTCACGGTCGGTACGGCGCACAAGGACGCACTGGTCTTTTGCCATGTCGCGCGGGCCAATCTCAAGGCGAAGCGGGACTCCCTTCATTTCGTACTGGGCGAACTTCCAGCCAGGAGTCTGGTCTGAATCGTCCAGCTTGACGCGGAACTGCTTCTTCAGGCGGGCTTCCAATTCCTTTGCCTTTTCCAGTACACCAGGTTTATGCTGCGCAACCGGCACAATGACAACCTGAACTGGGGCGACATCCGGCGGCAGAAGGAGGCCGTTATTGTCCCCGTGGGTCATGATAATGCCGCCGATAATGCGGGTGCTCATGCCCCAGGAAGTCTGGAACGGGTGGCAGATAGAATTGTCGCGGCCCTGGAACGTAACGTTGAAAGCTTTGGCAAAGCCATCGCCGAAGTAATGGCTTGTACCGGACTGCAGCGCTTTTCCGTCGTGCATCATAGCCTCAATGGTGAAAGTCGCTTCCGCACCGGCAAATTTTTCGCTTTCCGTCTTCTGGCCCTTAATCACCGGCATGGCAAGCTGATTTTCGCAGAAATCAGCGTAAACTTTCAGCATCTGCTTTGTTTCCGTCATTGCTTCAGCTGCTGTTTCATGCATGGTGTGGCCTTCCTGCCAGTGAAACTCCACCGAGCGCAGGAACGGGCGCGTCGTCTTTTCCCAGCGCACAACCGAGCACCACTGGTTATAAAGTTTCGGCAGGTCGCGGTAAGAATGAATCACACGGGCATAATGTTCACAGAAGAGCGTTTCGGAGGTCGGGCGCACACACAGCCGTTCCGGAAGCTTTTCCTCGCCGCCCATCGTCACCCACGCCACTTCCGGTGCAAAACCTTTAATGTGGTCTTTTTCCTTGTTCAGCAGGCTTTCCGGAATAAACAACGGCATGGAAACGTTTTCATGGCCCAGCTCTTTAAACTTTTTGTCGAGTATATCGTGGATATTTTCCCAGATAGCCCAGCCGTAAGGCTCTATGACCATACAGCCGCGCACGCTGGTGTACTCCATCAGCTCGGCTTTTTTTACAATATCGGTATACCATTGGGCAAAGTCTTCCTCCATGGGAGTGATGGCTTCGACCATCTTTTTCTGTTCCGCCATTTTACTACCCCTTATCCGGCAGTTTCGCGCTGCCTTTCTGCTTTCCGGAAACCGCCGGCCACCGAAAAGCAGAGTTCAAAATGCACTCTTTATTATAAAGAATGCGGCGTGCTTTTGCAAGCCGCGCCGCTATCTTTTCCCGCAAGAAACAGCGGCAGTGCCTTGGCTGCCGCCACAGCAAAAATCCGCCCTGCACCGGCACGGCGGATTAAAATTGCTGAAACTTATTTCTGGTGGTCTTCAATGTACTTTACCAGTTCGCCGACTGTTTTCAGGTTCTCGACTTCCTCATCCGGAACTTCAATTTCGAACTCGTCTTCAATCGACATCAGCAGGTCGACAACATCCAGCGAATCAGCACCAAGATCATCGGCGATGTTCGTGTCTGCGGTGATGGAATCTTCCTCGGCATCAAATTGCTCACTCAGAATTGACTTTACCTTCTCTAAAACCATGTTTATCCTCCTTAAGATACAAAAACTGGGCCACTTAAAAATAGTATACCTTCTGTGGACAAAACAAGCCACACCATGATACAATATCCACAAAAGGAAAAATCCCCCGCGGTTTTCCGGGGAACTAAGTGCCTATCCACATATTATTAGCATAGTCCGGTTTTGTCAATACGTTTTTTGATTCTTTTTAAGGGGAGAATGCTATGAACCGAAAAAAATTTGCCCTAATCGGTCATCCGGTGGGGCATACCATGTCACCTTTTATTCATTCGCGTCTTTTTGCACTCTGTGGTGAAGACGCTTCCTACGATGTTCTTGACCTTTCTCCGGAGGAACTTTCGGGTTCTCTGCCGCGCCTGCGCGATTTTTCGGGCTTCAACGTAACCATTCCCCATAAGCAGGCAATTATTCCGTTTTTGGATTCCCGTGATGCAAAAGCGGAAGAATTCGGTTCGGTGAATACCGTGAAAAATGAATCCGGCCGTCTGAAAGGTTTTACTACAGACGGTGAAGGTTTTCGCCTTGCGCTGGAAGCTGAAGGCGGAAGCCTATGCGGAAAAACAGCCGTCCTCGGCGCAGGCGGAGCCGCCAGAGCCATTGCGTTCGAGCTGGCACACGCGGGCGCCGAAGTCACCCTGGCGGCGCGGCCGCACAGTGCTGAGGCCGCCGCATGCCTTTGTGCGGACCTGCAGCAAAAAATCCCGGGCGCAAAAGCTGGGCACTGCCTGATTTCCGACCTGCACGGCCCGCTGGATCTGCTGGTAAATGCCACGCCCGCCGGGATGTACCCGCACGCAGATTCTTGCGCCGCAGAAGAGGAGCTGATTGAGCGCTCTGCCTGCGTGTTTGACGCCGTTTACAACCCTGGCCGCACAAAGCTGCTTGCCCTTGCGGAAAAGCACGGGAAAAAAGCCATCGGCGGCATTGGGATGCTCGTCTGCCAGGCAGCGGCTGCGGAAACCGTCTGGTTCGGCGTTCAATTTTCCACCAAAAGCCTCGCAGAACTGAGCCGGGAAACGTCTTTTGAAATGAAAAAGAAATTTGGGAATATCGTCTTATGCGGTTTCATGGGCTGCGGCAAAACGACTTGCGGCCGCCTTCTTGCCCAGAAAACGGGGCGGCAGTTTCTCGACCTTGACGAATACATTCAGCAGAAGGCAGGAATGCCCGTCGCGCGCATTTTTGCGGAGCAGGGCGAGCCTGCCTTCCGCAGCATGGAGCGGCAGGCCGTGCAGGAGCTTTCGCTTTCCGGCGGAATGGTTATCGCCGCGGGCGGCGGCACCCTTCTGCAAAAAGAAAATGCCGAGGATTTTCGGGCAAACGGGATTGTCATTTTTCTGGATGCTTCTCTGGAAGCCGTGCGCGAACGCCTCCGGGAAGATACCGCACGCCCGCTGCTTCACCCTGCGGATGGCATTGACCGCACGGCGGAACTTTATGAAAGCCGCAGGCCGCTTTACCGAGCCGCAGCAGACCTTGTGCTGGGTGCCGACGGTTCTCCGGAGCAAAATACAGCTGCTTTGCTGGAGGCAATAAAACCCGCTGTTTAAATTGAATTTCGGCGGCCTGTTTTTCCGGAGCCTGATTGACAGGCTCCGGAAAAACAATTAAACTGTGTTTTAAGTTTTTGAAAAGGCCGTCTGGCCGCGCTTTCTGCGCATCTGCCCAAAGGCCGATAGAATGGAAGGAATTAAGAAAAATATGATTATTGTAATGAAGCCGGAATGTTCCAAAAAACAAGCGGAGGAATTTGCCGCACTTCTTGAAAAAGAATACAGCGTAAAAGCGAACATCTGGTTTGGCACACAAAGCACCGTTCTGGGCCTGATTGGCGACACCTCAGCCATAGACATTGACTCCATTTCCGCGCAAGACTGCGTGGAGAGCGTGAAGCGCGTTCAGGAACCGTACAAAAAGGCTAACCGCAAATTTCACCCGGATGACACCGTCATTACCCTGCCGGGCGGGCAGAAAATCGGGGACGGCGGCCTTACGCTGATTGCCGGGCCGTGCTCCGTGGAGTCGAAAGCGCAGATCTGCGGCGTGGCAGAGCGCGTAAAAGCAGCCGGCGCACAGTTCCTGCGGGGCGGCGCTTTCAAGCCGCGCACTTCGCCCTATTCCTTTCAGGGGCTGAAAGCCGAAGGACTTGACCTTCTGGCCGAAGCGAAAAAGGCGACCGGCCTGCCCATCGTAACGGAAATCATGAGTGAAAAGTACATTGACCTTTTTTTGGAAAAAGGCGTTGATATTTTTCAGGTCGGCGCACGCAATATGCAGAATTTTGAACTGCTCAAAGAACTCGGCCGCATCAACAAACCAATTCTGCTGAAGCGCGGCCTCTCCAACACGATTGAAGAGCTGCTGATGAGCGCCGAATATATTATGGCGGGCGGCAACGAGCAGGTTATCCTCTGTGAACGCGGCATCCGCACGTTCGAAACCTACACCCGCAACACACTGGATATTTCCGCTGTGCCGGTTCTGAAGCGTCTGTCGCACCTGCCGGTTGTGGTTGACCCCAGCCACGCTTCCGGCCTTTCGTGGCTTGTGGAACCGCTGGCGCTTGCTGCCGTCGCCGCCGGAGCGGATGGGCTGATTATTGAAGTCCACAACGACCCGAAGCACGCGCTTTCCGACGGTGCCCAGTCGCTTACGCCCGACCAGTTTGACCACACGGCAGCCCGTGTGCGGGCCGCCGCATCCGTACTGCGAAAAAACGTGGAATAAGCGCCGCTTTTATGCTATAATAGTGCAAACTGCAAAAGCGGAGGAAGCGTCATGGAACAGAAGATTGTGATTGTAGGGCTTGGCTTGATTGGCGGTTCGCTTGCCAAAGCCTTTCGAAAATACACCAACTGTGCGGTCGCCGGAATGGACCGCAGCCCAAAAGTGCTGGAGGATGCCCTTGCCTGCGGCGCGGTGGAAAAGGCCGGAACGGAAAGCGACCTGCAAAGTGCAGATGTCGTTTTTCTGTGCCTGTACCCAAAGGCCTGTGTGGAATTTGTGCAAAGCCACCTTTCCGCCCTCGGCCCCGGCACACTTGTAGCAGACACCTGCGGCATTAAGTCATGGCTCTGCCCGCGCATGGTAAAGCTTGCACAGGAAGGCGGTTTTACGTTCGTCGGCGCACACCCAATGGCCGGAAAAGAAAAAAACGGTTTTGCTTCCAGTGAAGCAGGCCTTTTTCAGGGAGCCAGCTTTCTTCTTGTGCCTTGCGGCGCGCCGCGGGAAGCTGTGGACAAGCTGAAAGCCCTTGCACCGGCGCTTGGTTTCGACCGCACTGTGGAAACCACACCGGAAGAACATGACCGCATGATAGCATTCACAAGCCAGTTGCCGCACGTTCTGGCCTGCTCGTATGTCATGAGCCCGCAGTGCCCAAAGCACGAGGGCTTTTCCGCCGGAAGCTACCGCGATGTTTCCCGCGTGGCAAACATCAACGAAACCATGTGGACCGAGCTTTTTCTCGAAAACCGCGAAGCACTGGTGCAGGAACTTGACACCCTGACGGGCCATATCAACGAAATACGAAACGCCATAGACGCACGGGATTCCGACACGCTCTGCGCCCTGCTGCGCCGTGGAAGACTTGTAAAAGAAGGGCTTGGTGAATAATGGAACTTACCGTTCACACATCGGTTCCTTACCAAATAGTGATTGAGCGCGGATGCCGCTGCCATGCGGGTGAATATGCCGCCAAACTGTTTGGGCAGGGAAGCCGCGCCATGATTATTTCCGATTCAAACACTGCGCCGCTGTACAGGGATACTGTGAGCAGTTCTTTCCGCGAAGCTGGTTTTTCCGTCAGTACCTTTACCTTTCCAGCGGGCGAAACCAGCAAACGTTTTTCCACAATTGAAAAAATGTACGGTGTCTTTGCCGAAAACGGCCTGACCCGCAGCGACTTTGCTGTGGCGCTGGGCGGCGGCGTTACCGGCGACATGACCGGGTTTGCCTCGGCAACCTGGCTGCGCGGAATTCCGTTTGTGCAGATGCCAACTTCACTGCTCGCGCAGATTGATTCTTCCATCGGCGGCAAGACGGGCGTTGATATTCCGGAAGGCAAAAACCTTGTGGGCGCGTTCCACCAGCCTGCACTAGTACTGATTGACCCTGACACGCTTCAAACGCTTCCGCCGCACTTTTTCGCAGACGGGATGGGGGAAGCCATTAAGCACGGATGTATTAAAAGCCGCGCCTTGTTTGACAAAATCCGCGATACCGATGTTCGGGATGATATGGAAAACTTCCTCGCCGCAAACCTGAACATTAAGCGCGCCGCCGTTGAGCAGGATGAATTCGACAACGGCGAGCGGATGCTTCTGAATTTTGGCCACACGTTCGGCCACGCACTGGAAAAACTGCATCATTTTCAGAATCTTTCCCACGGGGAAGCCGTCGGCATCGGCATGGTGATGATGGCGAAATGCGGTGAAAAAGCCGGTCTGACCAAGCCGGGTACAGCAGACGAGATTCTCTCGGTCTTACAGAAATATGGAATGCCTACGCATGACGATGCCGCTGCCGATACCGGCGCGCTGGTTGACACAGCCATGCTCGACAAAAAGGCCCGCGGCGGCACAGTAAACCTTGTGATGCTGAAAGAAATCGGCGAAAGCTTCCTGTACCCTGCCGACAGGCAGAAACTGCTGAAACTGACGGAGGCTCTGCAATGAGCAGCGTGCGCATCCAGCCTTCCACCCTCTGTGGAAAAGTTACGGTTCCTCTTTCCAAAAGCGCGGCGCACCGTGCCATCCTCTGTGCGGCGCTCGCGGGGCAGAAAAACATTCTTCCGCCGGGCGAAACCCTTAGCGATGACCTGCTTGCCACACAAGGTGCCGTCCAGTGCCTGCTTTCGGCTGGGAATGAACCGGCTGTGCTGGACTGCCGGGAATCGGGTTCTACACTGCGCTTCCTGATTCCGCTGGCCGCGGCTCTGGGAAAAACAGCCCGGTTCACCGGGCGCGGCAGGCTTCCGGAACGCCCCCTCGGCATATATCTTGAGTGCCTGCCAAAGCACGGCGTTTCCTGCGAAACGGCTGGCGGTCTGCCGCTTACCGTAAGCGGGCAGCTGCAGCCGGGCATTTTTTCCCTTCCGGGCAATGTGAGTTCACAGTTTGTGACCGGTCTGCTCCTCGCCCTGCCTCTGCTGAACGGCGACAGCGAAATCGTTTTGACTTCACCGCTCCAGTCCGCGGCATATGTGGAAATGACGATGCGCATTATGGCTGCATTCGGCGTTTCCGTCAAGCAAACCAAAACCGGCTGGCAAGTCTCGGGCGGACAGTGCTACCGCCCCAGCCCAAAGTTTCGGATTGAACGCGACTGGTCACAGGCCGCATTTTTTCTTGCCGCCGCCCTTCTGGGCGGCCCAATAGAACTGTGCGGTTTAAGCCCGTATTCCTGTCAAGGTGACCGCGAGGCAGAAGCACTTTTTCGGGATTTTGGCGCACAGATGGAATGGCACAAAGGAATTTTGACTGTGAAAGCCGGGTGCACACCGCAAAGTGATTTTGAAATTGACGCGTCGCAGATACCAGACCTTGTACCGATTCTTGCAGCAGCGGCGGCCCTTCTGCCGGGCAAACATACCGTGATT
>JAEZFF010000024.1 GCA_023417635.1 Bacillota bacterium
ATTAACCTGGGCTACGTTAAAGACGGTTTGTTTGACAAGGTGCAGGATGAAATTCAGCAAGTGAAAGCAGCTTGCGGAAACCATATCTTGAAGGTCATTATTGAGACCTGCCTGCTGACACAGAAAGAAAAAATCAAGATGTGTGAAATTGTTACCCGCTCCGGTGCTGACTTTATTAAGACCTCCACCGGCTTTTCTACAGGCGGTGCAACTTTTGACGACGTGAAGCTTTTCCGTGAGCACGTTGGCCCGAATGTTAGAATAAAGGCAGCCGGAGGGATTAAGACCTTGGCAGACGCCGAAAAATTCATCTCTCTTGGTGCAGACCGTCTTGGAACAAGCCGCATTGTACGGCTTGTTAAGGAACAGGCCGCCGCGGAAAAGAAGGGCTGAACGGGTATGCCAGAGGAAAAAGAGCTGCTTCAAAAAGCAGCTGAAGCAAGAGAATTTGCCTATACACCATACTCCCACTTTGCAGTGGGTGCTGCACTGGTGGCGGAAAATGGGAAAATTTATCAAGGCTGTAACATAGAAAACGCTGCCTATACCCCATCGAACTGCGCGGAGCGCACGGCTTTTTTTAAGGCTGTAAGCGAGGGCGAGCGTAGGTTTAAAGCCATTGCCATCGTTGGTGGGCCGGCAGGTCATCCGGCCTGTGAACTCTGCCCACCATGCGGTGTTTGTCGCCAAGTGATGATGGAGTTTTGTAACCCTGATTCTTTCCGCATTATACTGGCTGCCGACCCGGAACATCCGCAGAGTTTTCTGCTGAAAGATCTCCTTCCGCTCGGCTTCGGGCCGAAAAATCTTCAGGAAACAATGGAGGAAACTCAGCATGAGAATGTATGACATCATCGAGCGTAAAAAACGTGGAGAAAAGCTTTCCAAAGAAGAAATTCGGTTTTTTATCAACGGTTATGTGGCGGGGGAGATCCCGGATTACCAGATTTCCGCTTTGCTGATGGCAATTTGCTTTCAGGGCATGACGCCGAAAGAAACGGTTGAGCTGACGCTTGCTATGGCGGATTCCGGCGAAAAAGCCGACCTTTCCTCCATACCGGGCAAAAAGGTAGACAAACACAGCACCGGCGGCGTTGGTGACAAAACGACGCTGGTAGAATCTCCAATTGTTGCTTCCTTGGGAGTGCCTGTAGCAAAAATGAGCGGGCGCGGCCTTGGTCATACCGGCGGAACAATTGACAAGCTTATGTCAATTCCGGGGATGCAGACTGCTATTGACCGGGAGCATTTTATGGAGATTGTCCGCAAAGTCGGTGTAAGCGTCATTGGCCAGACGGGCAACCTTGTTCCGGCGGACAAAAAGCTTTATGCCCTGCGTGACGTTACCGCCACGGTCGACAGCATTCCGCTGATTGCTTCCAGTATTATGAGCAAGAAAATTGCGTCCGGTTCGGACTGCATCCTTCTTGATGTGAAGACCGGCAGCGGCGCATTTATGAAAACAGTCGGCGATTCCCTGAAACTTGCGCAGACGATGGTGTCCATTGGAGAGAGGGCCGGCCGTAAGACAAACGCGCTCGTTACCGACATGGATCAGCCTCTTGGCCGCGCAATTGGTAACTCCCTGGAAGTAATGGAAGCCTGCCGGACTTTGAAAGGTGAAGGACCGGAAGACCTTACAACAGAGTGCATAAACCTTGCCGCAAATATGCTCTGCCTTGCAGGAAAAGGCGAACTGGAAGCCTGCCGCAAGATGGCGCAGGAAAGCATTTCAAACGGCTCTGGCTTTGCAAAACTGAAAGAGATGGTGCAGGCGCAGGGCGGTGACGCTTCCGTGCTTGATGACTTCAGCAAGTTTGAGCAGCCGAAGGTAAAGGTGGAGATTGCCGCTCCGAAAACCGGTTATCTGTATCATATGGATGCAGAAGAGTGCGGCATTGCCTCTATGGAGCTTGGTGCCGGGAGAAAGACAAAAGACGACCAAATTGATTATGCCGCTGGGATCTATCTGCATAAGAAGACCGGCAACGAGGTCAAGGCGGGCGAAACGATTGCCACTTTTTATTCCGCTTCAGAAGGACTGTGCGAAACTGCGAAGAAGACTTTCCTCAACGCAGTTGACATCCGCAGCGAGAAACCGGCTCACAGGCCGCTGATTTATGCCCGCGTGACGGAAGACGGCGTGGAGCGTTTCTCTGACTAAGATTTTTAGAAATTACAAATACCGGCTGCAGAAAGCTACACTCTGCAGCTGGTAATTTTGTTGCCTTTTATGGGAATCGCAGAGGCTGTTTCTGGAAAAACTAAGGGTATCTTTTTTCAGGAGGCTCTCTATGGAAAATACATCTGTGCTTCCCGCAGGCTATGCGGAACTTGCCCACATCGATTTTCAGAATGACAGAAAATTGGCCGTTTTTATCAATGTGCTTTCTCTTGCCACAGCAGCAGCCATGATAGCTGCTGCGGCTGTGTGTGTACCTTTTCGGCTGCTGCCCGATGCGGATGACTCCACGGTAAACCTTATTCGCCCTGTGACACTGCTGACTGGCATTTTGCTGTACACAGTTTTGCACGAATTGGTGCATGGAGCTTTTATGAAACACTTGAGCGGCAGGCGCGCAGACTATGGTTTTACCGGCCTGTACCCCTATGCCGGGAGCCGCGCGTATTTCAGCAAGAAAGACGATATTATCATTTCGCTGGCGCCTGTAGTGATCTTGGGAACTGCCCTTGCCGTTCTGAATTTTGCCACTCCTGCAGATTGGTTCTGGGTCGTTTACCTGACCCAAACCGTCAATATCTCCGGTGCCGTAGGCGATGGATATGTTGCCTGCAGAATCTGCGGAATGCCGCCCGATATTTTAGTCCATGATGCTGGGGTTTCCATGACCATTTATTCACGCACTCAAAAATAAAAGTCTGCTTGAAAACAGTTAAGGCTTTTCTTGCGTTAAACAATCAATACAAAAAGCAAGTTGAAACTTTAGCTAAAATAACCGACGGTCTGCGGTTGACATTTGCACAGTATGCTGTAAAATAGAGTTTAGAAAATTAATATTGGCTGCAATACCATGCGTGTTACTGACATGATCAGGCATAAGCATGGGGGAGCTTTTTGCTCTCCTTTTGTTTGTGCCTGTTTTTTTGTTCCTAAGTTTTAGTTTAATTTTAGAAATCAGGGGGAAATGATATGAAAACATTTCAGTATGTGATTCAGGATGAAGTAGGAATTCATGCGCGCCCGGCGGGGATGCTGGTAAAAAAGGCGGGGGAATTCCAGTCGCAGATTACCATTCGAAAGGGCGAGAAGTCCGCGGATGCGCGGCATTTGTTTGCCATTATGGGTCTTGCTGTAAAGCACGGCGAAACGATTGCCGTTGAGGTGGAAGGCCCCGATGAGGCCGCTGCCGCAGAGGCAATGGAGGAGTTCTTGAAAGAAAACCTTTAATACCCCAGCCGCAGTACGGTTTTGTCTGCATGGTACATAGAAAGGAAAATAGAGCAGCATGAAAACACTAAAGGGCAAAGGCGTTTCAGGCGGAACTGCGTTTGGAACTCTTTATTTTTACAAGCATATCACACCGACTGCCGAACGCCGCAGCATTGAGGATGCCGACGGTGAGGTGGAACGCTACCAGAAGGCGAATGAAAAGGTAAAAATAAGCCTGCAGACTCTGTATGAAAAAGCACTGCGCGAAACGGGTGAGCACGAGGCGGAAATCTTTCAAATCCATCAGATGATGCTGGATGACGCCGACTATGTGAATTCCATTGTTGAAATTATTCGGAAGGAGCATGTCAATGCCGAATATGCCGTCGGGAAGACAGCCAGCCGCTTTGCAGCCCTTTTTACCAAAATGGACGACAGTTACATGAAAGCACGCGCAGCCGATGTGCGTGATATTTCCGAAAAGCTCATTGCCGCTTTGCTTTCGCATGATGCAGTAAGCCTGAATCCTGAGAAACCAGTTGTTCTTGTGGCAGATGATCTGATGCCGAGCGAAACGGTTCAGCTGGACAGGACGAAGGTGCTTGGTTTTGCATTTCTGCACGGTTCTGCCAATGCGCACACTGCTATCCTCGCGCGCACAATGAACATCCCTGCAGTAATCGGCCTAGCTGGGCAGTTTGACGAGACCTGTTCCGGCCAGAGGGCAATCTTGAACGGCGATACCGGTGAGGTTTGCCTGGAACCGGATGCGGATGCGGAAGACCGGATGCGGTCGCTGCACCGGCATGAGCTTGAACACCGCGCGGGCCTGGAGCTGCTGCGGGGCAAAGAAGACATCAGTAAAGATGGCCGGCATATTGATATTTACGCCAACATTGGCCATGTAAGCGATGTTGACGCAGCCCTGCAAAACGATGCTGGCGGCATTGGGCTGTTCCGGAGCGAATTTCTTTACCTTGAAAATACCGATTACCCTACGGAAGAAGAGCAATTTGAAGCATACAAGGCGGTTCTTGCAGGGATGGAGGGCCGGCCGGTTATTATCCGCACCATGGATATTGGGGCCGACAAAAAGGTTGATTACCTTGGGCTGCCGGAAGAGGCGAATCCCGCACTTGGACTGCGTGCCATACGGGTTTGCCTGGAAAGGCCGGAAATTTTCCGTACGCAGCTTCGTGCGCTCTATCGCGCTTCGGTGTACGGTACGCTTGGCATCATGTTCCCGATGATTGCCTCCGTGTGGGAAATCCGCCGGATTCACGAAATCATTGAAAAAGTGAAGATGGAGCTGCGCAGCGAAGGAAAACCATTTTCAAATGATGTTCGGCTGGGCGTCATGATTGAAACCCCTGCCGCAGCCATTATCAGTGACGACTTAGCCAAAGAAGTGGATTTTTTCAGTATTGGAACGAATGACCTGACGCAGTACACCCTCGCAGCCGACCGTCAGAACGAGACGCTTGGAAGATTCTGCGACCCTCACCACAAGGCCGTTCTGCGTCTGATTCGTCAGGTGGTGGAAAATGCGCACCGGCAGGGTGTCAAGGTTGGCATCTGCGGTGAACTTGGCGCAGACCTTACCATGACCAAAACTTTCCTTGCCATGGGAATTGATGAACTTTCTGTCACGCCGTCTAAGGTGCTGGAAGTTCGCAGTAAGGTTCGCAGCTGCAGTGTCGGCGGGGAAGCGGCTGGGCTGCAGCATTCTATTGAGAGGTGATACCATTGAAGTACCGTGTCGTTTCCGTCATAAATAACAATGCCGTGCTTGCCCGCGGCACAGGCGAGCAGGTTGTGCTAATGGCAAAAGGCATCGGCTTCGGCAACAAAGCTGGCGACGAAGTTTCAGATGACGCGAAAGACCGCCAGGTTTTTAAGCTTTGGCCCGACGCAGGCGGTATTTCCCATATGCCGGAGACCGACCGGGCTGAGATGGAAGCCGTTACGCGTGATGTAGTAAAGCTTGCCGAAAAGCAGCTTGGCGTACGGAATCCGAAACTTTATGATGCGCTGCTCGACCATATTCAGTTTGCTGTGGACCGCGTCCAATTTGGCCTGCCGATTGAGAATCCGTTTAACTATGAGATTTCCCAGCTTTATGCGCGCGAGTATGAAACGGCGAGCCAGGCCGTGCAGATGATGCAGGCTCGCCTGCATGTGGAAATGGGCGAAGCGGAGATTGGCTTTATCGCACTGCATCTGCACTCGGCGGCCAAGGGAAGCTCCGTTGACACGTCCATCCGCAAAGTGCAGCTTTGCCGGGAAGTGATGCAGATGCTTGCAGCGGAAGGCGCGGGCGGAGAAAGCGACAGGCGGGTGTTTGTACAGTCGCTGCTTGGCCTGGTCGACATGCACCGCCGCGGCGTGGAACTTTGCTTTCCGTTTCCAAACTGGGAGGCACAGATTACTACCCACAGCGCTTCACTTGCCCAAAAAATCCGTGCATTGACGGAAAAAACCATGCGTACCAGCTTGACGGATGGCGCTGCCGGGTTTATCGCCCTGGATATTGAAAAGCTGTTTCAGTCGGCTGCCGGGTCGCCGAAAGCCCTCAGCGGGCAGATTTCACCCGAATCATCTGCAACTTTATGACGCAAGGAGAATGTGCAATGTTCCATTTTGAACGGAAGCAAAAAGAGTGTGCCCAAATGCTTGCTACACAGACAGGCCGCGCAGTGGCTTTAAGCGAAGTACCGGACGACGTCTTTTCCCAGAAAATTATCGGCGACGGCGTCGCTATCCTGCCAAGCGAAGGCACTGTCCTTTCGCCGGTGAACGGCGAGATTGTGCAGCTGCCCGAAACGCTCCACGCCTACGGAATTCATACGCCGGATGGGCTTGATGTGCTTGTGCATGTGGGAATCGATACCGTTGAGCTGAAAGGCCAGGGCTTTCGCGCCTTTGTAAAGGTTGGCGACAAAGTCAAGGCGGGTGACAAACTTGCCGAACTGGACCTTAAATTCGCTGCGGAAAAGGGATATAAGCTTTACAC
>JAEZFF010000088.1 GCA_023417635.1 Bacillota bacterium
TCGCTTACGCGCGGCAAATACGCCTATGATTTTTGCGACACGGGAAAGGTGACTCCTCTTGCCAGAATGTATACGCTTGGCAGCGGATTTATGCCGTCGCCGGACCATGCCGGCGGACTGCGGTACCACGGCATGTCGCCGATTCTTTCCAAACTGTACCACGACGGATACATGGAAGCTGTGTCGGTGAAGCAGACCGATGTGTTTCGGGCCGCCATTTATTTCGCAAAGCACGAAACAATTCTGCCGGCTCCGGAGTCTTCCCATGCCATACGCGCGGCTATTGACGAAGCCCTTAAATGCAAAGAATCCGGCGAAGCAAAAACAATTCTTTTTGGCCTGACGGGAACCGGATATTTCGACATGGCCGCGTATGAATCTTACCTGAATGGCACTATGATTGATTCTGTACCAACCGATGAAGAACTTCAGAGAGGATTTGGCGGCCTGCCCAAAATTCCAGGCATTCAGTAAACAGATGAAACCAAACAAAAGTTCCGCAGAGAAATCCCCTGCGGAACTTTTTTTGCGTCGCTTTTCAGGCTGAGTTTATGAGAAAACCGGCAGTGCAAAGGGATATTTGTTTAATTAGTCGTCGAAAAAGCTTAAATAAACAAAAAAATTCGAATAAGTTGTTGACATTTTGTAAAGTGTGGTATACAATGAAACCGCTTTCAAACAGCGGGAAAGTGATGATAATTTTGGTAACAATCCGTGATGTCGCAAAGCTGGCGGGTGTTTCGCAGGCAACTGTTTCCCGCGTGCTGAATGGAACGGCCGGGGTGGATCCGGAAAAGAAAAAGCGTGTAATAAATGCCGTTAATGAAACCGGTTTCAAACCGAATGAGGTTGCCCGTTCCCTGTTTCGAAAGTCATCCCGGATTATTGGCTATGTTGTCCCAAGCATCTTGAATCTGTTCCTGAATGAAATTGGCCGGGCAATCGAAGATGAAGCATTTCAGCATGGGTTTCGCGTTATTTTATGTAACACCGATGAAAAACCGGAAAAAGAATCTTTGTACATCAATATGCTTTCATCGATGAATGCCGACGGCGCTGTGATTATTTCCAACAACAACGGCCTTGAAGCGGAAATCAGCAGCTGTGGCTTTCCGGTTGTTGTACTTGACCAAAAAATAGATGAGAGGTATTCTGCCATATCGGTTCAGTGTGACAATTACCAGGGCGGGTATCTTGCGGCGGAACATTTGGTTCAATGCGGATGCCGGAAAATTGTTCAGATGCGCGGCCCGCAGAAATATATAAGCGGTGTCGACCGTTTTCGCGGTTACCTTGATGTTTGCGAAAAGTATGGGATAGAGCCGCGGTATGTTGACAGTAATTATGACTTTGAAAGCGGCCTTGTATGTGCCCGCCAAATCCTGAACGCTTTTCCGGACGCCGATGGAATCCTTGCTTCCAGCGACATGACGGCACTTTCTTCTTATAAAATTTTGTGCCAGAGCGGTCGGCGTGTTCCAGAAGATGTTATGATTGTCGGCTATGACGACGTACGGCTAAGCACCCTTGTAACGCCTGAGTTTACTACGATTGCTCAGCCGATGGAGAAAGTTGGAAGGCTGGCCGTTCAACTGATTGCGGATAAAATTTCCGGTAAAAAAGCAGTGCCGCCCAACCATATGCTTCCTGTTGAATTAAAGGCAAGGCAAACGACAACACTAAAGAACAGATTATTCAGTTAGACTCTAAATCATTGTTAGAAAGGCAGTAAAGATTGACACAAAGATTCAGTTACAAGCGTCTTCATGGAAAGACAGACCCGTGTGTCAGCACAGCTGAAAAGGACGCGGAAAGTTTTCCGCGGGGCCGGGTAATTTGCACATGAGTTTTAGACCTGGTAAACAAAAAAAGATTTTTACAGCGAATCAGCTAAAAAAATATCTTCTGGCGTTATTTGGAGCGGCATTTGCAGGGCTTGGCATGGCGTTTAACTCCGCAGCTACTTTGGGCAATGACCCTGTTGCTGTTTTTTATGACGGCATTCGGAATACGGCGAACCTGTCGTTTTCCCAGCTTGGTATCGCGACAAACATCATCAATTATTCCCTGATTGTTGTTGTTTTTCTGATAAACAGAAAATATGTTAATATTGGAACATTTATTTACACGCTTCCCATGGGAAGTTTTATAGACCTTGGAACACTTTTTTACAATTCCCTGAAGCTTCCGCACACATTGCCAGTGCAGATTCTGACGGCCTGTATGGGATGCTTCCTGCTTTATTTTGGCATTTCTATTTTTATTTCGCTTGAAGTGGGCGTAGACCCCATCACCGGCGTACTCCTGACGCTGAAAGAACATTTTGGGTGTTCCTATAAGGTTGTGAAAATCACTTGCGACGTCATCACGCTGATTACAGGGATTTTACTTGGAGGAAAGTTCGGTGTGGTAACGATTGCCTCGGCACTTGTGGGCGGTCCATTAATTGAACTATTTTCTCGCATTAACAAAAAACATATCTTATTTTGGTTTAAAATAACCTAGGGCTGATGAAAAAAATGAGTTTCAGTTAGCTTAATGAATGGAGGAAATTATGGCTACAACACCAACGCCCCACAATGGGGCAAAATTAGGAGAGATTGCAGACACCGTGCTGATGCCCGGTGATCCGCTCAGAGCAAAGTATATTGCGGAGCATTACCTGCAGGATGCAAAATGCTTCAACACAGTACGCAATATGCTTGGCTACACAGGCACTTATGAAGGCAGAAAAGTGTCTGTCATGGGCGGCGGAATGGGGATGCCGTCTGTTGGGCTCTACACGTATGAACTGTTCCACTTTTACAAGGTAGAGAACATCATTCGTATTGGCTCGGCAGGAGGTATTGCAGACGGGATCCATACACACGACATTGTCGTTGCCATGGGTGCCTGCACAGATTCCAATTACGCTGCACAGTATCACCTTCCGGGGACGTTTGCCCCTACAGCGGATTACGGCCTTATGAGCAAAGCTGTGAAAGCAGCACAGGAGCAGAATGCCCATACGGTTGTAGGCAACGTCCTTTCTTCGGATGTTTTCTACGGCGACGATGAAAATGCATTGGCACAGTGGAAAAAGATGGGTATCCTCGCAGTTGAGATGGAAGCAGCTGCGCTGTATATGAACGCGGCAAGATGCGGAAAAAAAGCACTTTGCCTCCTCACAATCTCCGACTGCCCATTTACCGGCGAAAGCCTGTCTGCCGAAGAACGCGAAACCGGCTTCAATGACATGATTAAAATTGCTTTGAAGATTCGGTAAGCAGCAAGAAACAGATTCTGCTCATAAAGAATTGGTTCCCAGGGTTAAAAATTTAACCCAAATAATAAGGAGGCTCTTTTATGAAAAAATTCTTAGCGGTTGTTTTAGGGCTCAGCATGCTGGTTTCTACTATGGCTTGCTCTTCACAGCCAGCGGCTTCCAGCCAGAGCTCGGGCGCAGCAAGCGCCACAAGCAGCAAGGCTGGCACTTTTAAGGCAGCTATGGTAACCGATACAGGCGGCGTAAATGACCAGTCATTCAACCAGTCTTCTTGGGAAGGACTGCAGAGCCTGCAGAAGGATACCGGTGCGAAGGTCCGTTACCTGGAATCCAAACAGGCTTCCGACTATTCCACCAACCTGGACAAGCTCGCAGACGACAACAATAACCTGATCTGGGGCATTGGCTATGCAATGGCCGACGCGATTGGCAATGCTTCCAAGCAGAACCCGGACATTCAGTATGCTATTGTTGACAATGGCTATGACCCGAAGACCATGGGCGGCAATGTTGCGGGCGTTATGTTCCGCGCACAGGAATCTTCCTTCCTTGTTGGCTACATTGCCGGCAAAACGACAAAGACAAACAAAGTTGGTTTCGTCGGTGGCCAGACAAGCGCTATTATTGACCAGTTCCAGTACGGCTACCAGGCTGGCGTTGATTACGCAGCCAAAGAACTGAAGAAGAAGATCAGCGTTTCCGTTCAGTATGCTGAAAGCTTCAGCGACTCCGCAAAGGGCAAGGCTATTGCAAGCAAGATGTTCTCTGACGGATGCGACATCGTATTCCATGCAGCAGGCGGCGTTGGCGTCGGCGTTATCCAGGCAGCCAAAGAAGCCAACAAGTTTGCTATCGGCGTAGACCGTGACCAGTCTTACCTTGCACCGAAGAACGTTCTTACCTCTGCACTGAAACTCGCAGGCAAAGCAGTTGAAGATGTTTCCAAAGAAGCTCAGAACGGCAAAAAAGTTGGCGGCAAAACCTACACATTTGGCCTTAAGGAAGGCGCAGTAGGCATTCCGACAACAAACGCAAACCTCGACAAGTCCGTTTATAATGATGCCATGAAGGTTCAGCAGGACATTGTCAGCGGTAAGCTTGTTCCTCCGTATGACAAAGCAACCTATGACAAATTCGGCAAATAAGCAGACCGCATTCATCCTGTCCTGAAAATTTCGCTTAATGTTTTGCTTTTCTCTTACGGGGATGGCCTCCGGGCTGTTCCCGTAAAGTGAAAAGCATATATTTTGGGCTCTGGAGGATATTGACTATGGAAGTCGGCAGTGAGTATGCGGTGCAGATGCACGGCATTGTAAAAACATTTGGTTCATTCTGCGCCCTTGATCATGTAGACCTGGATGTCAAAAAAGGCACAGTTCATGCGTTGCTTGGTGAAAACGGCGCGGGAAAAAGTACTTTGATGAATATCCTTTACGGATTGTATCAGGCCGACAGCGGGAACATTTATGTAAATGGTACTGAAGTAAACATAAAAGACCCGAATGTTGCCATTCGGCACGGAATCGGTATGGTTCATCAGCATTTTATGCTGATTGAGAACTTTACTGTTCTTCAGAATGTTATTCTGGGCAGCGAAGTTACCAACAAGTTTGGCGTTCTCAACATGGCACAAGCACGGGAAAAGGTTCAAAAAATCGTTGAAGAGTATGGGTTCAGCGTTGATTTGGATGCGAAAATCGAAGACATAACCGTCGGTATGCAGCAGCGCGTTGAAATCCTGAAAGCGCTTTACCGCGGCGTTGATATTTTGATTCTCGACGAACCAACGGCGGTTCTTACACCGCAGGAAATTGGCGAACTTCTCGATATTATGAAGAACCTTGTTAAAAGTGGAAAAACAATCATTTTGATTACACATAAACTGAAAGAAATTCAGCAGTCATCCGACGTTTGCACCATTATTCGCCGTGGCAAGCTGATTGACACTGTGAAGCCACAGGAGGTAGACGAAGAAACCCTGGCACAGAAGATGGTAGGCCACCCGGTAAAGCTCGTCGTTGAAAAAACTCCTGCACAGCCCAAAGAAGCCGTTTTTGAAGTTGACGGCCTTTCTGTGCGCGACAAGCGCGGCGTAGAAGCAGTGAAGAATCTTTCCCTGAAGATTCACAGCGGTGAGATTTATGGCATAGCGGGTGTTGACGGCAACGGCCAGAAAGAGCTTGTTGACGCAATCATGTCCCTTGCCAAGGCAGAAAGCGGAACCATTAAGATAAACGGGCAGGAAATTCAGAATACGACCCCGTTTAACGTTATCAGCCACAAAGTCTCAACGATTCCGGAAGACAGGCAGCGGTGCGGCCTTGTTCTGAATTACTCCTGCCAGAAGAACATGATTCTTGAAAACTACCACAAGAGCCCGTTTTCTGAGCATGGGATTCTTCAGAATGGGAAGATTCTTGAGTATACAAAACAGTTGGTTCAGGATTATGACATCCGGCCGGCCGACTGTGAAGCACTTCCGGTGCGCAGCCTTTCGGGCGGCAACCAGCAAAAGCTGATTATCGCGCGGGAAATTTCGAACGAACCGGATTTGCTGATAGCAGTGCAGCCTACACGCGGCCTTGACGTTGGCGCTATAGAATATGTGCATAAAATGCTGATTCATGAGCGTGACGAAGGCAAGGCAGTACTTTTGATTTCGCTGGAACTTGATGAAGTGCTGAGCGTCGCAGACACAATCGGCGTTATTTACGATGGCGCCATCACTGGCACTTTCGCTCAGGGCGATGCCGACGAAAAAATGATCGGCCTACTGATGGCTGGAGGGAAACAAAATGCAGTTAACAGCTAAAATCCTGAAAAAGCCACTCACGGCTGCGCTGCTTGCTATTTTATGCGGCTTTTTGGTTGCGGCTGTTGTCCTTGCTTCCGCAAACTATAATCCGTGGCAGGCATTTGGTGCGCTTTTTGGTGGTATGTTCTCAAGACCAAAATACATTTCGAACGTTATTATAAAGGCTACTCCTATTATTTTAACCGGCCTGAGTGTTGCATTCGCTTTTAAGACAAGCCTTTTTAACATCGGCGCTGAAGGCCAGTACATTGTTTCCGCCATGGTGGTAACAATGCTCGGCATGAAAATGAACCTGCCCATGGTAATTCAGATTCCGGTGCTTATTATTGCCGGTATCGCGGCGGGCGCTATCTGGGGCGGCGTTGTAGGTTACCTGAAAGCAAAATTCGGGATTCATGAAGTTATCACAAGCATCATGCTGAACTGGATTGCGTTCTACCTTTCCAACTACATTGTAAATATGTCCGCTTTCCATCAGCCCAACTCTACCGGAACTTACCCGATTAACGAAAACGGCTTTATTATGCTCCTTCCGAGCTGGAAGCGTTCGGATGCGGGCATAGCGGCCATGCAGAACGTCCCGTGGCTGAAGGAAATCATGCTGAAGACGGATGTGAATTTCGGCTTTCTGATTGCCATTGTAATGGCCATTTTGATTTGGTTTCTGCTTTCGCGCACAACAAAAGGCTTTGAACTTTGTGCTGTCGGCTTTAACAAAGACGCGGCAGAGTTTTCCGGCATTAACGTTAAAAAGAACCTGCTGGATGCCATGCTGATTTCCGGTGCGCTTTCCGGTCTGGCCGGTGCTGTTGCTGTTATGGGTGCGTCTCCGCACAACATCTCGACACTGGCGGCTTTTGAGAATAACGGGTTTAACGGCCTTTCGGTTGCGTTTATCGCGGGCGGTTCGCCAATCGGCTGCATTTTTGCAGGTCTGATGTTCGGCGGCTTCCTGTATGGCGGTCAGACGGTTCAGTCCGAAGTCGGCGCACCGTCTGAAATTATCAACATTATGATGGGCACCATCGTATTTTTCATGGCCCTTTCGAAAGTAATCCCTGCGCTGGCCGACAGATTGGCAAAAGGAGGCACCGCTCATGCTAAATGATATAACGCTGCTTATCAGCATCACTTTTATGTATTCGGCGCCGTTGATTTTCGGTGCGCTGGGCGGCGTTACGTCAGAGCGCTCCGGTGTTGTCAACATCGGTATTGAAGGTATGATGAACATTGGTGCCTTTGCGGGCACGGCAGTTGCTTTCTCTACAGGCAACCCATGGCTTGGGTTCCTGATGGCCGGTGTGGCAGGCGGTTTGCTTGCGCTGCTGCATGGCTTTGCTTCCATTACCTGCAAGGCAGACCAGACGGTTTCGGGCATTGCCCTGAACCTGATTGGTCCTGGCGTTGCCCTGTTCCTGTGCCGTATGTTTTTCCAGGGTGCGACAATGTCAAAGCCGATTGCAAACAAACTGCCGAAAATCTTCGGCAATCTTCAGACGCAGAACACTGCGCTGAAAAATCTGAACCTTGACATCACGGCAATTCTTGCCGCTGCGCTTGCGGTTATTCTTTGGTTCGTTTTTTATAAAACAAAATGGGGCCTTCGCATTCGTTCCGTCGGCGAGCATCCGGCGGCGGCTGATTCCCTTGGTATCAGCGTTACAAAGACCCGTTACCTCTGCGTTATCCTTTCGGGCATTTTTGCAGGTCTTGGCGGCGGCTGCATGACGCTTGACATTATCCCGCAGTACACACCTACCGCCATCAGCGGGCAGGGATTCAT
>JAEZFF010000116.1 GCA_023417635.1 Bacillota bacterium
CGCTGCGGCAGAAGCATCCCGCAGTTCCGCCTCCGCCTTTTTCTCACGCAGCCAGGCAGCCTGCGCCGGAAACACCATGTTCTGTGCCCGCTCCGCCTGCTGAAGCGCCGTTTCCTCTTTTTTCGCTTCTTCTGTGCGGGCTTTCAGTGCCGCCATTTCCTCCTCTGCCTGCTTCCGCTCATTAAAGACGCGGTTGTCCGCTTCGGCTGTGGTAATCTGTTTCAGCAGCTGTGCCGCCTGTGCTTTCAGTTCATCCCGTTTTGCCTTCGCACGGGCGGCTGCTTTTTCATCTGCTTGAACCGAATCGCCGATTTTTTGCAGAAGCCCCTCCGCAAGGTTTACATTCTGCTCCTGTGCAAAAGAAGAAAGGCCGCCTTCCGTTAAAATGGCCCCATCTGGTCGGATGCCTGCGGCATCCTGAAAGACAGAGCGTTCATTTTCGCTCATCTGTTCTTTCAGCTGCTGCGCCCTGTCTCTTAAAAAGTCCTGTATCCTGCGGTAAATGCCTGTGTCGAAAATGCGGCGGAAAATCTCGGCGCGGTCGGAGCTTTCAGCCGTCAGCAACTTGCGGAATTCGCCCTGCGCAATCATGGCAGTCTGCCGGAACTGGCGGCAGTCTATTCCCATCAGCGCTTCCGCCCTTTTCGTCACGGCAGTTGCGCCGGAGCATACGGTTCCATCTGGGAAAGTCAAAGAGGCATCAGCGGGTGAAGTAGTCATGGTGCCATCTTTCTTGGGATGCTGCCAGCGCGGGCTGCGCTCAATCTGATAAACTTTTCCGTTATGCGAAAAAGTAAGCCGCACCGAAGTTTTTGTGCCGGGAGCTGAAAAATTGCTGCACAAAGATTCCGGTGAACGGGATGAACCGCTGGCTTCACCGTATAGAGCAAACGTGATGGCGTCGAAAATCGTAGTCTTGCCCGCGCCGGTGTCGCCGCAGATAAGGAAAAGGCCCTCCGGCCCAAACTCGGAAAGCGGAACCTCCGTTTCCCCGGCAAAAGGGCCGAAAGCGGTCATGGTAAGTTTCAGCGGTTTCATGATTCTTCCTCCCCGCACGAGCGCACGGCATCTTCCAATTCCGCGCGTTCGTTTTCCGGCAGGGCGCGGCCGTTCTGGTTCCGGTAAAATTCTTCGAACAAATCCAGCGGCGTGCGGTGTTCCACATCGCCGGAAGCCGCTGTTTTCGAAGGCTCTGCCGCCTCTGTGCCGGAATTCCGGAAATCAATGCACATCAGGTTCAGGTATACGGCGCGCAGGCGCTCGGCGGCGTTGGCAATGATGTGCTCATCCGTCAGCGTCGCATGGATGTAGTCTTTGCAGTTGCCCTTTGCAGCGTTTTCCGGCTTCGTAAGTTCTTCAATCGGCCCTTCAATTTCGCGCATATCGCGCAGCGGCACAAGGGGAACGGCGGTAATTTCCACATGGCCTTTTTCGCCAAGCTCCACCAGTGTTACGGATTTTTTCTGGCGAGTTTCAGAAAAAGAATATTTGAGGGGTGAACCGGAATACCGGACTTCCGGCCTGCCGACACGCTGCGGGCCGTGCAGATGACCAAGGGCTGTGTAATCAAAGGCATCGAAGATCGAAAAATCCACCTCATCCGCTCCGCCGATAGAGAGTGTTTCCGAATCGCTTCGCTCCGGCTCTTTGCCGAAAGCGGTGACAAACTGGTGCGCCACAAGGACGTTGCGCTCTTCCGGATTGATCTGCAGCGTTCCCAGCGCGGCACGCACGGTATTTTCATAGGAATCTGCCTGCTCCGGCGAAAAATACGGCGCGGCCATGGCCGGCTTTAAAAATGGAAGCAGAAAAAGATGCACCGGGCCGTATTTGTCTGCCAGCACTGCTTCTTCCGGAACACCGTGAAAACTTCCGGCGATGGTTACGCCGTTCCTCTTCATAATGCGGCTTCCAAAATCGAGGCGTTCGGGCGAATCGTGGTTCCCGCTTACAGCGAAAACCGGGATTTTTTTCCCGGAAAGTTCCGTCAGAAACTCGTCCAGCACTTCCACGGCTTCTGCGGGCGGCACGCTGCGGTCATACAGGTCGCCCGCAATCAGTACGCCGTCCGGCTTTGCGTCGTCAGCAATTTTTAAAATCTGCCGCAGAATATATTTCTGGTCGTCAAGCAAGTCGAATTCGTTGACCCGCTTGCCAATATGCAGGTCTGAAAGATGTAAAAGTTTCATGTTTTCTCCTCAGCCCTTCGAAAAGCAGAATTCTGCTAGATGTCAGGGTTTTGCACAGCGTCCGGCCCGCTGTTCCAGCCTGTTAAGTCCTTGATGACTTCGCCCGCAAGAATCATTCCCGCTACGGGCGGCACAAAGGACACACTGCCCGGAATGGCGCGGCGCATCGCGCAGATCCGCTTTGTGCCCGGCGGGCAGACACAGTGTTCCCGGCAGGAAGCTTTCTGCCCATCAAAAGGCGCAAGCGGCGGCTCTTTGGAGTACACTACTTTTAAATGATCAATTCCGCGCGCACGCAGTTCATGGCGCATGACCCGCGCCAAAGGGCATATGCTCGTTTCATAAATATCCGCAACCTCGAACCGCGTAGGGTCCAGCTTGTTGCCGGCGCCCATGCAGCTGATAATTGGAACGCCCGCCTTTTTCGCGCGTGTCACAAGCTCCAGCTTTGCGGAAACCGTGTCAACCGCATCCACAAGGTAGTCAAACTTTGCCAAGTCAAACTCATCCGCATTTTCGGGCGTGTAAAAACACTGGTGGCGCTCCACATGGCACTCGGGGTTAATGTCAAGCACACGCTCCGCCATGGCATCCACCTTTGGTTTTCCAACGGTGGAATGCAGGGCAATAATCTGCCGGTTCAGGTTCGTCAGGCAGATTTTGTCGTCATCCCACAGTGCAAGGGTGCCAACGCCGCCGCGCGCGAGTGCTTCCACCACATACGAACCTACGCCGCCTATGCCAAACACGGCAACGGCGGCGTTCTGAAGCTTATTAATTGCTTCCCGCCCCATAACGAGGCTGGAGCGGGAAAATTCAAATGGAACAGTCTGCATTCTTTTTAATCATACGAGATAGTCGGGCGTGGAAAGATAGCGCATACCGGTATCCGGCAGCAGCGCAACAATCAGTTTACCGGCATTCTCGGGCCTTTCTGCAAGTATTTTTGCTGCATGCACCGCCGCGCCCGAAGAAATGCCGACCAAAAGCCCTTCGGTACGGGCAAGTTCTCTGCCCGCAGCGTAAGCGTCTTCGTTGGCAATGGGAAGAATTTCGTCCAGAATTTTCATATCAAGTGTATCTGGAACAAACCCCGCGCCGATGCCCTGCAGTTTGTGAGGGCCCGGTTTTCCGCCGGAAAGGACCGCGGAAGAAGCCGGCTCCACGGCAACTATTTTAACACCTGGCTTCTTTTCTTTCAAGTACTGCGCAACGCCTGTCACGGTTCCGCCGGTGCCGACACCCGCAATGAAAATATCCACTTTTCCTTCGGTCTGCTCCCAGATTTCAGGGCCGGTTGTTTCCTTATGTGCCTGCGGGTTTGCCGGGTTGACAAACTGCCCTGGAATGAACGAATTCGGTGTTTCCTTCGCAAGCTCGTCGGCTTTTTCCATTGCACCCTTCATGCCTTTGGAGCCTTCCGTAAGGACAACTTCTGCACCGTAAGCTTTCAGCAGGTTGCGGCGCTCAACGCTCATGGTATCCGGCATAGTAAGGATCATCCGGTACCCTTTTGCCGCAGCCACAGCAGCAAGGCCAATGCCGGTATTGCCGCTTGTAGGCTCAATAATAACGGCACCCGGTTTAAGTTTGCCCTTCTTTTCCGCGTCTTCAATCATGTACTTGCCAATACGGTCTTTTACACTGCCTGTCGGGTTAAAATATTCCAGTTTTGCTTCCAGTGTTGCTTTCAGACCATGATTCTTTTCATAGTTTGAAAGCTCCATCATCGGGGTGTTTCCAATCAGGTCCAGAACGCTTTTTGCCGTCATACAAAATTCCTCCAATCAACTTTTCGGCTTGAAATGTATACTAATTTGATATACTTTATGTGCCTATTATAGGCCCGCTTTTTTCAAATGTCAAGCAATATTATAAAAAATATATGTATTATATTTTAAAGGGGCTGCCTCGTCTGCATCTTGACTTATAAATAAAAAGAATCTATATTATATGAGATAATATGAGTAAACTGCTAGGAATTGTTGAACATCCGGGAAGAAGGTTTTTCGATGCGCGTTTCATCCAAAGGGAGATATGGCCTTGCGGCTTCTGTAGTGCTTGCACAGAATTATTTGAGCGGCAGCTACCTTACTGTCGCCAGCCTTGCCGAACAGCTTGGAATTTCTAAAATTTACCTGGAACAAGTTTTTTCACAGATGAAAAAAGCGGGGCTTGTTTCATCCGTAAAAGGTGCGCAGGGCGGCTACCGGCTGGCGCAACCTCCGCAGAAAATCACCGTACTCAGCATCCTGACGGCGCTGGAACAGTCGCTGTTTGAGAAGACGGAAAAATCGGTGGAACAAAAAGCACCCGAAATTGAAAACGCCATGCAGGATTCCGTTTTCACTGTGCTTGACAAAGCGGTTTCCGCATCACTGGCAGACGTGACGCTGTACAGCCTTGTAACCAAGACGGAAGAATACCGCAAAGATGAATCCTATATGTTCTACATTTAGCTAAGGAAAAAGGAGGCCTCGCCATGCAGGCGGAAATCACTTACCTAGACCACAGCGGCTTTGCAGTAAAAACTGCCGCGCACTTTCTTGTTTTTGACTATTACCTCGACACTCCGCACGGCGGTGGCCTTGCACAGGGGGTCATTAATCCGGATTCTCTGAAAAATGAAAATGCTGCTGTTTTCGTTTCCCATCATCACCCGGATCATTTCAGCCCTCGCATTTTCGGGTGGAAAAATTCCGTGCCAAAAATCCGCTACTTCCTTGCAAATGATATTCGCACACACGAGGACGCCATCTTCTTCCGCCCCGGACAAGAGGAGAATTTTGGTGATATGACGGTCCGCGCTCTAAAGTCCACTGACGTCGGCGTTGCTTTTCTCATCCATACCGACGGCCTGTGCATTTACCACGCAGGCGACCTGAACTGGTGGAAATGGGATGAAGACACAAAGCCGGAGCAGGAAGAAGCCGGGCGAAACTTTCGGGCACAGATCGATTTACTGAAAGGCGAAAAAATTGACCTTGCCTTTCTGCCCGTTGACCCGCGGCAAGGCGATGACGCTCTGCTTGGGTTTGACTATTTTATGCGCACGGTTCAGCCGGAACACGCTGTGCCAATGCATTCGTTCGGCCACATCGGATTTTTCAGCCGCCTGCTGACTGAGCCGTGCACAGAGCCTTACCGCAGCGGCATCCTGCTTTATCAAAACCGCGGCGACCAGTTTTCCATCTGAAAACAAAAAAAGGCCGGCTGAATTGTTTTCTCTGCAATTCAGTCGGTCTTTTGCTGTCAGTGAATCCGGTCCACAAGGATTCCGGCAATTTGGTCAAGAGGAGCTTGGCGCATAACAGCACCAATATTGTAAGCCACCATCGGCATCCCATACACCACGCAGGAAGCCTGATCCTGCCCAACGGTAAACGCCCCCGCCTGCCGCATACGCAGCAAAGCTTCGGCGCCGTCGCTTCCCATGCCGGTCAGAATCACCCCGATGGCGTCACCTCCGGCGCACTCAGCTACCGAGTCAAACGTGACTCCCACAGAAGGGCAATGTCCATTTACTTTTTCACCCGGCGCGCTGCGGATATAATATCCGCCCGCGTCTTTTTTTACATACATATGGCTGCCGCCCGCAGCTACAACAGCGATTCCGGGAAGAAGCCGGACACCGCTTTTTGCTTCGGAAACCGTAAGGCGTGAAATCCGGTCCAGCCGCTCGGCATACATCCGGGTAAAGTCCGGCGGCATATGCTGTGTAATAACAATCGGCGGCATCTCTGCCGGAAGGTTTTGTATAATGGCGGCTGTTGCTTCCGTGCCGCCTGTAGAAGCGCCTATGGCAATCAGATTATACCGAAAATGCTTCCCTCCTCCCGCAAGCGAAATGGAAGAAGCCGGCGATGCGGCAGATGATGATACAGAAAATTGATGAAAAATATTGCCCGCCGTCATGCGCATAACCGCAGCCGCACTGGCTGCTAAACGCACTTTGGTACAGATTTCTCTGTAGAAGGCGGGAACCGAAGATTTGGAATTCAAAGTCGGCATCTTAATAAATTCAGCGTCATGTGCGCCCACGGCCATTTCCGTTTCCGTTTTGCCCGGGCCTATTACAATGCACGGCGCATAGGACGATATTTTAGAAAGGCGCGAAAGGCGCGCCTCAACGCTTCCGTTTTCAGACAGCTCATTTAGTATGACAACGTCTGGCGAAGACTGCAGGGCGGCTTGTTCAAGATTTCCATCCGCACCGGTTTCCGGCAGCATAACCAGAGCAGCATCACCGCTGATTGCCTGCTGGATAGTATTTCGGAACGGTGTGGTTGAGTCCAGAACAAGAATGTGTATTGTTCTTGGTTGCATTTACAGTGACCCGCTATCCTTTCTGATATATAGAAGGCTCAATATACCGAAGACCGGCTATGTCTTTAGGGATGGTTTCCGAATGACCGATAAAAAGGTACCCTCCCGGCTTCAGCAGACGACTGAACTTTTCGACAAGCTCGTCTTTTGTGTCCTGCTTAAAATAAATCATCACATTCCGGCAAAAGATCAAATCAAATGGTTTCTGAAAGTGAAAATTCTCCATCAGGTTCAGCTGTTTAAAGATGACCTGATTTTTGATTTCATCATTCAGCACATAGGATTCTCCCGACTGCTTAAAATAGCGGTGTTTCCACGCCGGAGGAATCTGTTTCAAAGATTCTTCCCCATAAACGCCAGCCTGTGCACCCACCAGCACATGGGTAGAAATATCTGTAGCAAGGATGCGGTAGTCCCAGCTCCTATCCATGCCGAAAAAATCCCGCATGGTCATAATTGCCGTAAAAGCTTCCTCACCCGTTGAGCAGCCCGCGCTCCAAATGCGCAGGTTATGCCCGCGGTTGGTCTTTTCCTGCTGCGGCAGAATTACATCTTTTAAGAACTCAAAATGCCGGGGTTCCCGCATAAAGTAAGTGTGGTTTGTAGTAAGTTTATTCAGCAGCGTGTTCAGCTCATTGCTGTCACGCCGTAAAAGCTTAAAATACTCTGAAAAAGTGGAAATGTGTTTTTCACTGAGGACAGAGTACATGCGCGCTTCAATTAAAAGGCGCTTTTTACTGAGGTCTATTCCGTAATTCAAACGGATAAACTTCACAAGCTCCTCGAACTCTTGATCCGTTAATTGTATCATACCCTAAACCCCGCAAATATTAATTCTCTCAGTTGCTATTGTAAAGATTCTGCACATTTAGAATCAAGCTGATGCTGCCGTCGCCCAAAATCGCACAGCCGTCAATCCCGGACTTATGTACCCGGAACTGGTTAAGGTAAGACGGCAGAGTCTTAACAACAACCTGCTGTTCACCTAAAAGGGCATCCGCAAAGATACAGTAAGAATTGTCGTGCGTACCCACCAGAATCACAATGCCGTCTTCCACATTGGTTACTTCCGTGTCTATCTGGTAAGCGTTGTGCAGGCGGATAAGCGGGTAGTATTTGTCGCGCACCATAATAATCTCGTGCATATCGGTATCATACATAATGTTCTCATTGGAAGCTTTGAAAGACTGAAGGATGTTTTTAATCGGGATGGTAAACATGGTGTTTCCAACGGAAACTTTCATGCCGTTAATGATGGCAAGGGTCAGCGGAATCTTAAAGGTTGTCTTGGTCCCTTTGCCTCGGGTGCTTTCCATGGAAACATCCCCGCCGATTTTCTCTACGTTTTCCTTTACAACATCCATGCCGACTCCGCGGCCGGAGTATTCGGTCACAACTTCGTTTGTGGAGAAGCCCGGCATCAGCAGGAACTGGTAGACTTCCTGGTCAGAATATTCTTCCTGCGGCTTTGTGAGCATTCCCTTCCTCTGCGCTTTTTCAAGCACTCTTGCGCGGTCTATGCCGCCGCCGTCATCGGTAACGCTGATGAGAATATCGCCGCCGGTATTCTGTGCCGAAAGGGTAATGGTGCCCATTTCCGGTTTTCCGGCCTTTGCACGCTCTTCCTTTGATTCTATGCCGTGGTCCATGGAATTACGCACCAAATGCATAATCGGGTCTGAGATGCTGTCCACAATCGTCTTGTCGACTTCGGTTTCTTCGCCGACCAAAACGAGCTGAGCCTTTTTGTCAAGCTTCTTGCACATATCGCGCACAATACGGTTCATTTTCTGGAAAACCGTCGCAATCGGCACCATCCGTATCGACATGACAGTTTCCTGCAGTTCATCGGTCAGTTTGCGCAGCTGACGGGAAGCTTTCGTAAAGTTATTATCGAGCCCCGCGCCCTGCAAAGCCGGGTTCGAAGTTACCATTGATTCGGTAATAACGATTTCGCCCATCAGGTCCATCAAGCTGTCAAGCTTTGAAAGATTTACATTGATAAGGCTCTGTTTAACCGGCGCATGAACCTGCGCGGCCGCTGCGGCCGGCTTTGCGGAAGTGGCAACTGATTTTTTATCCGTTTCCATCGGAACCGGTGCAAGTTCGCCGTAGCTCTTTGTATAAGTAAAATGCTCAATTACCGGCACTGCCTGGGCCATGTCTTCCTTGCTGGCAAAAAAGATGAGAAATCCGTCGCGGATAATGACGTTTTCAGTTTCCGGGTCCGTGTCGATATTCTTTGGGTAAAACTCAAAGCTGGAAACCGCGTCCTTAATGTCTGTCGTCAGCATGTAGGCGCGCAGGTTTTCCATCTGTGCCTCTTCGTCGAGGTAAACACGCACAGCCACCGGAAAGCCATGCTCCGCTTCTTCTTTCTGGATCGCTGCCGTACCTTCTGCTGCAGGAGCTGCCTGTGGGGCTTGTCCCTGTGCTGGGGATGCCGCCGCTGGAGCCGCCGAAGCCGTATTGGCTGAGCCGCCCGAAATCTTTTTCAGAAAGTCGTTAATTTCCTGTTCAAAACTGCCGATATCTGTAGTAAGCGGTTGCCCGTTGCGGACTTTTTCTGTTTCCGCTTTCAGAAAATCGCTTGCACGGAACATCAGGTCGATCAGGCTTTCAATGTATTGATCGGAAACGCCCTTTTCACGCACGAATGAAAAAAGATCCTCCATCTTATGGGCAATGACCGTCATGCTGTTAAACTGCATCATTGCGGAAGATCCTTTTATGGTATGCATAACTCTGAAAATTTCATTGATGCTGTCCTGGTCGAACGCTTTATTCTTCTCACAGGCCATCAGGATGTCATCCAAATGTTCCAAAAGGTCATCTGTTTCAAAGAGGAATACGTCCAGCATTGATTCCGTACTGTTGTCCATAATCTTCAACTCCTATAAATTTTATGTCGTGTATCAGTTGACTTGTGCCATCAACACAATTATAGTTTATCTGTACTAAGATATATCGGCCGTATGCGGAAATTCTTTAGCAAAAGCGCATATTAGCCGCCATTTTTTGCTTGATTTTTTTGAGTTTTAAGGAAAGAAGTGTTCCCTAAATGCCGGACAATCTGCGCATAACAACACCCATCAGCACCACAGAAGGAATTAATAAGGCAAGCCCCGCGGGCGAAACCCCGCAAATCAATCCCGTCGATCCGCGGCGCGTCCCCAAGACAAATGTAGAGGAAGACCGAGGGGGACAGGCTTCCGACCTTCTGCTGAACCGTAACTCTGTTTACGACCAGTTTGTACAGCAACTGCAGCAAACCCCCGGCCTCGAACAGACGCTTGAAAAGCTGCTGAGCGATGCAGCTGTGCGACAGGCCGCCGCGACGGCTGTGCCGGGTACATCTGGAAAAGTGCTTTCCACCCAACTGCAGGCTCTTTTGGATGCTGTTGCCGTTCAGGAAGACGGTGTGCTGGAAGACATCACTTCCCAGCGCGGCGACTCAACGCTTTTCACCGGGCCGCTGTTCAAACTGCTGAACCAGATTTCAGCACAGAGTAAGGACGCGCAGTTTGACCTGCGGCTTGCAGATTTTCTGAAAGCCTACACCGGCTACAAAACAGCTCCTGATGCAACCCAGGCGATTCTTGCCAACCTGAAAGAGCTAAAACACTCCATTCCCGCCATGTACGCGAAACCGCTTTCTGAAGCGATGGAAAAGCTTTCGCAGGGCAAGCCGGAAGACGGTGCAAGATATGTAAACTCCGACCTTCCCATCCTCAAGAAAGAAATTATTCCTCTTTTGAGTAAATATGTAACCAAGACGAACGACTACGGAAAATCCCGCGATGTCATCTCGCTGCTGCTGCACAACACTGCTGTTCTGAATGAAAGCTCCGGCGAGAACCTGGCCGCAAAATTTGACCAGCTGTACCACTACTGCAAAGAAACCCTCAGCCTGCCGGAAATGACGACCAACCTAATACAGGAACTTTTTTCGCAGGATGTCACAGGGGCACAGCCAAAAAAGGCCAGCGCCTTTCTGCATGAACTGACCTCACTTCTCGCACAGACGTCCGAACAGAAAAGCTCACCGGGCATAGATCGTGCGGCGCTCAGTGACATTGCCCATTCTCTTTTGCTCGACAGCAGCGTGTTCATGCCATTCCAGCACATTTTTCTGCCTGCCATGTTTGGGGGCCGTTTCCTCTTTGCGCAAATCTGGGTAGAGAAGCAGGACCCAGACGAAAGCCGGAAGGGCCTTGCCAAAAGTTCCAAAATGCCGAAAAATCTTTTTTTGACTTTCGAAATTCAGGATCTAGGGTATTTTGAAGCATCCGTGCACCTTACGGGCCGTGAAGTTAACATGAAGCTTGCCTGCCCGCCTACACTGAAAGACTTTCACGGAGAGATCCGCTCCGGGGTTTCGGAAATCCTGAAGAAAAACGGCTTTGAAGGTGACGTAAGGCTTTCCGCCTGTGCGGAACCGACAGTGCCAAAAATCATCCTGCAAAAAATACAGGAAAGGAAGCATGCCGTCGATGTCACAATTTGAAAGGCTGCAGAAAGCAGCTGCACTGAAATACTCGGAAAAATCCCCGGAAAGTTCTCCTGTCGTTGTAGCCTCCGGTTCCGGCACCAACGCACAGAAAATCATTGATATTGCCGAGAAAAACGGCGTTCCCGTTTTCCGTGACAATGCCCTTGCTACACTGCTCGCACAGCTGCAGGCCGGCACCGAAATTCCACCAGAACTTTACCGGGCCGTTGTAGACATTTACGTCTTTTTCCTTGGCTACCGGGTCGGTGAAAACGGAAAAGCAATGCGGGTTGCACCAGCTGTTTTGGAAACTCCTCCCGCAGTTTCAGAAGACAATCCCCAGGCGGAAACTGAAGTCAATCAAAACGGCAGCGACGGCAGCGAAAAAAACAGAACATAAATTTTCCATGTTTTTCGTGCAATTTTTCTAATGATTTACACCATGCTTCCGATATATATTATAGATAGTGTTTTTTGTTATTTCAATCGTTAATATTATTTTAGCCGGTTTCGGCCCCCTGACGCCGGAATTTTGGGCTTATCAGCACAACCCAGGATACTGAATTAGGAAAAGGTGGTTCTATGAAAACTATTAAGTCAAAAGCCAAAGAAAAGGCCGCTCTTGACGACATTAAAACGGAAAAGTACCTGACTTTCTATATTGAAAGCCAGCTTTACTGCATTCCGACTTCCCAGGTCGTTGAAATTATCCGTATGCAGCCTATTACTTTCATCCCAAACGTGGTCGGTTATGTAAAAGGTGTTATTAACCTGCGCGGAAAAGTTGTGCCTGTTCTTGATATGCGGCTCCGCTTTCAAAAAGAGGAAAAAGAGTACGATATGCTCACCAGCATTGTGATTGTAGAAGTGGATGAAAAAACGGTGGGCATGATTGTTGACTGTGTAAAAGACGTACGCGACGTTTCCCCCGGGCAAATCAGTGTTACGCCAAAATCTAAAAAATCCGTAGGGAAAGAATTTGTCTGCGGTATTGTTACGCTGGGCAAAGATTCTGCTATGATGCT
>JAEZFF010000054.1 GCA_023417635.1 Bacillota bacterium
CTTTTGCGTCAAGGTTCACCATCACATTTGTGCGCTCAATGCCCGGCGTTTCGGCAAAGCTGGTTGTATCGACGGTTGTGTTGTACATCATAATGACGCTGAACGCGCCTGCAAACGATGCAAAAATCAAGATTACCGCAATCATGATACTGGATTTCTTGTTTTGAAAAATGGATTTCAGTGCAAGAAGAAGCGGCAGACTGCCTTTTGCCTTATGAAGCGGAAAATAATTCTTTTTAAAGCTATGCGTAGCGATTCCGCCCCTTAACGCTAGAATTGGCTCCAGCTTATGAATGCGGCGAGAAGACAGGTAGGCAACAAGAGCCACAGCCAAGAAAATAGCGCATAGAACAATGCCGCTGATTCTGCCGTCAAATCCCTGCACCCACATCAGACCGGACTGCTGCGCAAAAATTTTAGAAATGGTCGGCGTTAGTGGGTAGGAAAGCAGAATTCCCGCTATACTGCCGGCCAAAGCAATTTGTGTGAATTGCAGCATAATGGAAAAAATAATCTGCCTGCTGGTGTAACCGATTGCTTTCAGCGACCCAATTTTCAGCATCCCCTCGTCGATGCTGTTGCTGATGCGGAACCGGATAACGGCCATGCATACCAGGACAATCAGGACGGCAAAAGTGACCATGAAAGCAGAAACCATTTCTGCCATCATGACCCTGCTGTATTTTATCAGCGGCAAGCCGATGCAGTACACCAGATTATCCAGCTCTGTTGCGGAAATGTGAGTTTCCTTCCGGATAATGTCCTTCACCCCAGACTCAAGGTTGTTGTCCTGGCTCAACACATTGGCAAAAACAAGTGAAACATCGTGCTGGCTGCCCAGCTTTTGCCGGACACTTTCCAGTGTCTGGTGAGGAAGGTAAAAGCTTAAGAAGCCGCTGTCAAACGTGCTGAAGTCAACATCTTCGGTGAAGCCTTTAATGGTAAAGGTCAATTCTTTGCATTGGCTTTTGTTGCCGTCAATCTTGACGGTCAGTTTATCATTCAGCTGGTAGCCTCCGTCAACATTTAACAAATACGGAACATAGGCCGAGAGAACCGAATCATCCGGTTCCAAATGTTTTCCGATGAACTTCCATTTGGACAAATCGCGGTTCACGCTGGCATCATTAAAAAGGAAAGCGTCGTCCCGCTTATCCCCCTTATATAAAATTGATCCTCTGGCTCCTGCCGGATTTGCTTTCTGTATCTTTTTCACAGCGCTGTTGTTCTGAAGGAAGCTGTCAACTTTACTGCTGTACAGTTGAGTGGGAATATCTAAATACAGGTCGGCAGTGTTCAGCTCCTTCGCCTGTTTTTCGAAGAATCCGCCGAAATTAACAGAAACCAGCAAACCCGCATTCAGCAGCAGGGCTGCAATCAGAAACAGGATAAACAAAGAAGCGGTGTGCCCTTTGTTTTTCCGGATATTTGCGAAGCTGAGCATGAATTCTTTGCGCACGCCTACCACCCCATTTCCACAAGGAAGGAGGCAAGCTTTTCATGGCGTTCCTTGCTGCCGCTTACATATTTGCCCAGGTTGCAGACGCCGTTAATGACACCGTCGCGGAGATACAGAATGCGGTTTCCGCGCCGTGCGGATTTTAAATCATGCGTCACCATGATGATACTCTGGCCCTCGCTGTTTACATCCGTCAGCACGTCAAGTGCCGCCTTGCCGGAAGCTGAATTCAGCGCGCCGGTCGGCTCATCGGCAAAAACGACTTTAGGCTGATTGATTAAAGCGCGGACGATGGCGGCACGCTGTGTTTCCCCGCCGGAAAGCTGTGTAGGAAACTTCCGCCAGATGTTCTCCGTCAGCCCAACTTTTTTCAGCAGCTGCGTTGCCCGTTCGAGGATTGCCTTTTTGTCTTTGCTGACAAGGTAGCCCGCCGTGAGGATATTGTCGAGAATGCTCATGTTATCCAGCAAAAACATCTGCTGAAAAACAAAGCCGCAGTTCTGCCGGCGGAAAACCGCCAGTTTGTCGCTGGAAAGCTTCGTGATTTCCTGTCCTAAAAAGCTGATGGAGCCGAGCGTCGGTTTATCCATACCGGAAAGTGCGTAAAGGAGCGTCGATTTTCCTGCGCCGGATGGTCCCATGATGACGGTAAAGTCGCCTTGATAAATTTCAATACTCAAATTTTCCAGCACATGCTGCTGCATGCCGCCGCTGGAAAAGGTCTTGCAGAGTTTATCGGTTGATAGAATAACATTGCTCATTGTTTTCCCTCCTAAAAAATAAGGCTGCAAAATAGCTTCCTTAAAAAAGGCGTTTTGCTTTTTGCAGCTTTATTATAGTCCGGGGATGCTTAACGTGTCTTTGCCCAGTCCTTAACCAAACCTTAAATCTTTTCCGGTACAACTGCCAATTTCAAAGTGACCGCAAACCCGTCTTCCAGGTTCCGGCACACCATGCCGCCCGACATCCTGTTCATCAGATATTTGGAAATATAAAGCCCAAGGCCGGCTCCGTTTCTGCCCTGTGCGTTTTTAGCCCGGTAGTATTTGTGTGAAATGAGCGGAAGCTCTTCCGGTGAAACACCCTGCCCAAAATCGCGGATTTCCACTTCCAGGTACTGCCCTTGAAGCGAGAAAGCAACGCTGATGGAAGTACCGGCATACTTATACGAATTGCTGATAACATTATCAATCACCTGCTGAAGCCGCTGTGGATCTGCCTGAACCATACAGTCCGGTATGGGGGAAACCACCGTGCTGCCATTATAGTCGGCAGCGCGTATCATTTTGCCAAGTATGGTGCTTGGCTGCCTGGAAACCGTCACGCTGAGCCTTTGCAGTTCTTCCAGCGTAGCATTGAACAAGTTCGTAATCAACGCATTGATTTGGTCTGCTTTGGAGTCGATAATGGCCAGCCGCCTGTTCTCCTCGCTGTTATCCGTCTTTACCATCATGATTTCAGAAACGGCCTTAATAGAAGCGACAGGCGTTTTTATATCATGGCTTAGGGATGCAACCAGCTCTTTTTTGCTTTCGTTTGCCTGCCGCTCGCTTTCCCGCGCTTTTGCAAGTTCATGGCGCATCAAGTCAAAACTCTCTGTAAAAGCCCCAAACAGGTTGCCCCTATCCATTTCCAGCGGAATATCAAAATTTCCTTCCGCAACCCGGCTGGCAAACGACCGCAGCTTACGGAACGGACGAAAAATGTAATGGTCTATGAAAAGGGAATCGATGACAACAAACAGAATCAGGCAAAATATCAGGCCAACACAGGCCAGCATCAGGTGGTTCCGGAACCCCGCCCATTCCCTTTCAGTCTGATTGTAAAGAATCAGTTTTCCGTAATATTTTCCACCGCGGGAAATGTCGACAATCGTATCCCGGTTGGCTACAGCATCGCTCAGATTTTCATTCAGGCCTTCCCGGGTAGTCCCAACGAGGTTTCCACCGCCGTCAAGCACAACATAATCCAAGTGGTAAGAAAGGCAGGGCAAACTGCCGCTTTTTAGGCTCCCCCACTGTTCCGCAAGCGACTGCGCAATATCATTTACGGCTACCGGGTCCAGTTTGGCACTGGCGGTGGCATTTTCCCTGAAAACGTAAACAATGGCAAAAAGAGCCGCCAGTAAAACAGCAATCGCCAAAGCCGCCGCTTTTTTTACTGTCATGGCACTCTCCTAATCATCTTCAAACGAATATCCTTTTCCCCACACAGTTTTAATGTATCGCGGTTCATTGGGGTTTTCCTCTATTTTCTCGCGCAGCCTGCGAATGTGAACATTTAATGTTCCGTCGCCGGTAAATCCGCTGCCCCACACGTTTTGAAACAGTTCTTCTTTGGAAACGACGCGGCTCTTGTTCTGAACCAGATAAACAAGCAGTTTGTACTCCATGGCTTTCAGCTTGATTTCATCTCCGTTTTTCAGGAGCTTCTCTTTTGCCGTATCAATCTGAAAATCTCCAAAGTGCAAAAATTCTACGTTTCCCCTACATCGTTTCAGCGTTGCTTTTACCTTGGCCAGAAGGATACTGAGGGAATACGGCTTTTGTATGTAGTCATCTCCGCCGATATTCAGTGCAAGCAGCACATCATCCTCGCTGGTTCTCGCACTGATGAAAAGAATCGGGATGCTGGTTGCAGCCCTGATTCTTTTGCAGACCTGGAACCCGGACGCCTGCTTCAAATTAATATCCAGTAAAATCAAGTCCGTCGTGTTTTTTGAAAAAAAATCGAAGCAGGCTTTTTCATCGGCCGCCCAAAACGTTTTCACGCCAAACAGATTAAAGTATTCGCAAGTGCTCTGAGAAAGCGCTTCTTCATCATCTACAATCAAGCAGTCATACTCCGGCATAGCAGTCTTCCTTTCAGCCTTTGCAGCAATAAAATGGTTTTGCCCGGCCCCATGCCGCCGGTCTTGTTTTCCGTTTTCCGAAACATTGTTATTTTACCACATTCCGGCAGTCCAGTCCATTTCGATGCACGCCGCATCCCCTGCTGCTCTGGCATAGCTTTTGCTCTGCTCTCCACCGCTCTCAGCCATCCCAAAAATATGTCGGTTAAAAATCAACCGCACCTGTCAACCGAACGGTTGATTCTTATTTTTGTGCTTTCTGCTACGATAAGTGCAGGAGATGATTCACATGGAAACATTGCTATCTGTAAAAAATTTAGAAAAAAGCTTTCAGAAAAATAAAGTGCTGAAAGGCCTTAGTTTTCAGGCTTACCGCGGCGAAATTCTATGTATCTTAGGGCCAAACGGTGCCGGGAAAAGCACTACCATTAATATTCTTACTGCGGCGCTTCGGAGCGACGGCGGAGAAATCCACTTTCATGGCAAGCCAATCAACGGCCGCCGGATGCACTCCTACAAGCAGTCGCTCGGCATTGTTCCGCAGGACATTGCACTTTACGACGAGTTAAGTGCTGAGCGGAATCTCCGCTTTTTCGCTTCCCTTTACGGCCTGCATGGGGAAGCCCTCCAAAAAGCGGTAGACAGCGCACTGGTATTTGCCGGCCTGGAAGACCGCCGGAACGATAAGGTGAAAACCTTTTCCGGCGGTATGAAACGCCGCCTGAATATTGCCTGTGCCATTGCGCACCATCCGCAGCTTGTCATTATGGATGAACCGACCGTCGGCATTGACCCGCAGAGCCGCAACCACATTCTGGACTCTATTAAGAAACTGCGCGACAGCGGCATGACCATCATCTACACCACACATTATATGGAAGAAGTAGAGGCAATCTCCTCCCGCATTATCATCATGGACCACGGCTCCATTATTGCCGAAGGCACAAAGGAAAGCCTGAAGGAAGATATTGAAAATGAAAAACAGTACATCATTCAGGTCGAGGGTACCTGCAGCATTCCTAAAAATGAGTTTTTCACCATTGAAGGAGTAAAAGACGTTTCCATTGATAAGGGAACTCTACAGATTACTTCCGTTAAAGGCGTGGAAAATCTGGACCGCATTATCGCCCTTCTGACCGGGCACGGTGAAAAAATTCAAAACATCACAAGTGAATCCGCAAGCCTTGAGACCGTCTTCCTGAAGCTGACGGGCCGCCGGCTGCGCGACTGAAAGGAGAAAAA
>JAEZFF010000009.1 GCA_023417635.1 Bacillota bacterium
CCGGTTTCGCCCGTCAGAGCGCTGAATCCGGTATGAAAATCAACACAGACCTTTTCAATCACGGCTACGTTTTCAATATAAAGCTGCGAAAGCATGAAAATCACCTGACCATATTTTTCAATTCTTCAGCAAGGCGGGCAGCCGCCTCGTCACTTACGACAAGAATAAAAATCGTGTCATCCCCGGCAAGGGTACCGACCATATCTTTCCAGTGAAGTGAATCCATGGCGGCACACACCGCGTTGGCCATGCCGGTCTGGCACTTTACACATACAATATTCTGTGCATACCCGACGGAAACGGCGGAATCCGCAAAAAGAGACTGAAACTTCGCCGCCGACTCATGTGTTTCCTCTTTTGCGGGCACATAGCGGTACCGACCCTCCGCCGAAAGGGTCTTCGTCAGCCGAAGTTCCTTAATGTCGCGTGAAACCGTCGCCTGCGTTACGTCGAATCCGTCTTTCCGCAGAAGACCAAGAAGGTCTTCCTGCGTTTCTACAGGATAAGCCTGTATCAGCTCCATGATTTTCTCGTGGCGCGTTCTTTTCATATTTCATTCCTCCCGCCGCCAAGTTTTTGATTGACAATCTCATAAAAATTATGGTCTTTCAGCCTTATGATTTTTACAGATTTTGGAGAACGGCAGAATTCCACCTGCTGGGAAGGATCGATGGGAACAGAAATCTGGCCATCCATCGTAAGGTATGCCTCATTCCGGGAATGGAAAAAAGTCTGCACGGTCAGCTTTGCATCGGGTCCAAAAACGACTGGGCGTGTCAGCAAAGAATGGGAGCAGACCGGTGAAAGCAGAATACACTCAAGCTGCGGGTCAATAATTGGGCCGCCGGCTGAAAGGGAATACGCCGTGGAACCCGTCGGCGTAGAAAAGATAAGACCGTCGCCACGGTATTCGCAGACTATTTGCCCATTGAACCCCACCCGAAAATCCGGCATAGGTGCAAGCGCCCCGCGGGAAATAACGGCGTCGTTCAGCGCTGCGCAGGTCTTTTCTTTCCCGTTTTCCAAATAGCGAATTCCCAGCATCATGCGGTTTTCAACATGGTAATCGCCCGAAACAAGTTTGCCGAGCTCGTCAAATTCATCGGTTTCCAGTTCCGCAAGGAAACCAAGCCGCCCAACGTTTACGCCGAGGATTGGCTTGTCAAATGCGGCGGCATACCCCGCACTGTGAATGATGGTACCGTCACCGCCTACCGCGACCAGCAGATCGCAGGCAGCAGCCATCTTGCTGAAATCCTCAAAAAAGCAGACATCCGCCTCTGGAAAAGTTTTGCGGAAACAGCTCTGCATAAAAACAGAAACTCCAAAACCCCGCAGGCGCTGAATCAGCCGCACGGTATGATACTGCGCCTGCCTGCGGCTCAGATTTGGCAAAACCGCCGCCTTCATGGTGCTTCACCACCGTTCAAAGTCGTGTGTGACTGCTCCACAAGGGCTGCAATTTTCTCATCGCCTATGCTTCCGAAAGATGTTTTGGATTTTTGCAGGTACAGCAGATACTCAATATTCCCTTCCGGGCCTTTGACCGGTGAAAAGGTAAGGCCGCAAACCGAAAATCCATTCTGCAGAACAAAATCGACAATGCCGCGAATCACTTCGGCATGTACGGATTTGTCACGTACGACACCTTTTTTCCCAACCTTTTCGCGTCCGGCCTCGAACTGCGGTTTAATTAGGCAGACTGCCTGCCCGCCGTCTTTCAAGAACCTGTGTGCCACTGGAAGAACAAGCTTCAGTGAAATGAATGCAACATCCACGCTGAAAAAATCAATCTCTTCCGGTACCTGTTCGGAAGTGAGGTAGCGCACATTGGTGCGCTCCAAGTTCACAACGCGCGGATCGGTGCGAAGTTTCCACGCAAGCTGGCCATAGCCAACGTCAATCGAATACACTTTTGCCGCACCGTTTTGCAGCATGCAGTCGGTAAAGCCGCCCGTTGAAGCACCAATATCCATTACAACTTTCCCATGCAGGTCGATTGGAAAAGACTTCAGCGCCTTTTCCAGCTTCAACCCGCCGCGGCTTACATAAGGCAGTGCCTTGCCGCGGACTTCTATTTTGACATCCGCCGGCAACATTGTACCGGGTTTGTCTTCTTTCTGGCCGTTTACATAAACATTGCCGATCATGACTTCAATTTTTGCCTTTTCTCTGCTTTCGGAAAAGCCGTGTTCATAAACCAGGCAGTCAAGTCTTTTTTTCTCCATTATTTGCGCACTCCGTCAGAATCATTTTCAGCATCCCCGCGTCATCAAGGCCAAGGGAATTCAGTGCTTCCCCCATAGTAGCCTGAGGGACAAAATTTTCAATGGCCCGTAGATGAAATTTCCCGGAAAAGCCTGCTTCCTTCAAAAGGAAACAAAAGTGTTCGCCTACGCCGCCCTGCGCAATTCCTTCTTCAAAGAAAAACACTTGGCTGGCTTTTGCCGCTGCGCAAACCGCTTCTTCGTCAATTGGGCGAATACGGTTCAGCTTTATAACATTAACATCGATTCCGTGCTGCTTTAGCTTTGAAAGCGCTTTGCAGGCGTACGAAAACAGTCTTCCGTACGTTACAAGAACCACTTTTGCCTCCGCGTTCCCGTAACAGTCGTACGGCTTGCCTTTCGGCAGAAAGTCGAAGGGACGGAAAAGCTGGCTGCCGCGCGGGTAGCGAACCGCCGCAAGACCGGGACTCTCATAAAGCGCCATGCGCAGGCAGGTTTTCAGTTCGTCAAAATAGGCAGGTGAGTATACACACACCCCCGGAACCGTGTTTAAATAAGCGGCGTCAAAAATACCCTGATGAGTCTGCCCGTCTTCCCCAACAATTCCCGCGCGGTCAACCGCCAGCACGACCTTGACTCCCTGCAGAGCAACATCATGAATCAGCTGGTCATACCCGCGCTGCAGAAATGAAGAATATACGGCAAACACCGGAAGCATTCCGCCTACAGCAAGGCCGCCGCAAAAAGTAACGGCATGCTCTTCCGCAATGCCGGTGTCAAAAAAACGGTTTGGGAACTTTTCTGCAAAGTGGCTAAGGCCCGTGCCAGACTGCATTGCAGCTGTAACACCGCAGATGCGCCCGTCTTTTTCCGCAAACTCGCAGAGTGTGTCGCCAAAAACGGCGGAAAAGTTTCTTTCAGCAGAATGCAGTGACTTTCCTGTCGCAATATTGAACCGCGGAACGCCGTGAAAAGCGCCGGGGTTCTGTTCTGCAAACGAATAGCCCTTCCCTTTTTGTGTGATGACGTGCAGCAATACCGGGTGGTCTATGCTCTTTACATTTGTAAAGACTTCAATGAGCTTGTCAACATCATGCCCGTCGAAAGGGCCGTAATAGTAAAAACCCATATCCTCAAAAATCGTGCTGTTGTACATCAGATGCTTCATCACAGATTTTGAGCGGGTAATAAAGCGGTTCAGGTGTTTCCCGACGCCCGGAATATGGTCAAGCGTCTTTTCCACATTGCCTTTAATGCGCAGGTAAGAAGGCTCCGTACGGATTTTGGCAAGGTAGCGCGCCATCGAGCCCACATTCCGGGAAATAGACATCTTGTTGTCATTCAAAACAACAATGAAATTCTTTTTAAACCGTCCGGCATTGTTCAGGCCCTCATAAGCAAGACCGCCCGTCAGCGCACCATCGCCGATAACCGCAACCACATAGCCGCTTTTGCCGGAAAGCTGCTTTGCTTCCGCAAGGCCAAGCGCTGAAGAAATGGAAGTGCTGCTGTGGCCGCTGGTAAATGGGTCGTAAGGGCTTTCCTTCCGGTTTGGGAACCCGGAAAGGCCGCCTTTCGTGCGGATAGTAGAAATGCGGCTGCCGCGGCCGGTCAGCATCTTATGTGTATACGCCTGATGCCCGACATCCCAAACAATTCTGTCGTCTTCCGAATTAAAGACACGGTGCAGCGCGACCGTAAGCTCCACAACACCAAGATTGGAAGCCAGATGTCCGCCGTTGGAAGCAACTGTGTGGATAATACGGGTGCGTATCTCGGAACAAAGCTGTTTCAGCTGCTCGGATGACAGTCCTTTCAAGTCTTTCGGAGAATGAATGGAATCCAAAAGACTTTTCACTTCAACCGCTCCAGTCGTCAGCAAACGGGTATCCCGTTCTGTATTTTCGCTGCTGTAAGAGTATTTTTCAGCAGCATTGCCCGTGTCATAGGCCCTACTCCACCAGGAACCGGCGTAATGTAGGAAGCCACAGGCTCTACATTCTCATAGTCAACATCACCGCAGAGTTTTCCGTTTTCGTCGCGGTCCATGCCTACGTCGATTACCGCGGCTCCCGGTTTTACCATATCTGCCGTGATGAATTTCGGCTTGCCAACCGCTGCAACAAGGATGTCCGCACGGGCACAAATCTCCTTCAGGTTCCGCGTTTTGCTGTGGCAGATGGTCACCGTTCCGTTTGCGTGCATCAGCAGCATGGCCATCGGCTTGCCAACAATGTTGCTGCGGCCAATGACAACACAGTCTTTCCCTTCCGGCGAAATAGACTCATGGTGAAGCAGTTCCATCACACCGGCTGGCGTGCAGGGCAAAAAATGGTAGTTTCCAATCATGATTCTGCCCACGTTGGAAGGATGAAATGCGTCAACATCTTTTTTGGGGTCAATCGCTTCAATGACGGCCTGTTCATCTAGCCCTTTGGGGAGGGGGAGCTGCACCAGAATGCCATTAATATTCTTTTGCGCGTTCAGCTTACGCACCAGCTGCAGAAGTTCTTCCTGACCTGTCGTTTCCGGAAGACGGTACTCTTCCGAATGGATTCCAACGGCTGCACAATCTTTTTCCTTATTGGTCACATAGGTTCTGGAAGCCGGGTCATTTCCAACAAGCACTACTGCGAGACCCGGAATGATTCCATTTTCTTTCAGCTTTGCGGTTTCCAGTGCAACGTTTTGCTTTACTTCCGCCGCAACAGCTTTTCCGTCGATTTTTTTTGCCACTTGCACGTCACCCTTTCTGAACAGCAGACACGTTTATTCCTTTTTTTCCGAAGGCTCTGCGCTTTCTTTTGGTTCATCCGTATTTACCGGCTCAGCTGAAGCTGTGACTTCCGGGGCTGCGGGAGCTTCCTCTTCCGCCTTCGGAGCAGTGTCTTCTTCCGGCTCCCGAATGGATTCTCCGGAAATTGTTTTTCTGGCATCGTCAGAGTTTTCAAAAATTGTGCTGGTGCCATCGTCCGCAAGCGCTGCCATATCATTTTTCTTTTCGTCTTTTACGTCATCCTCAATCGAGTTCAATTCCATAATCTTTGGGAGCCCGCAGCCGGTAAGAACCGTTCTGCGGCGAAAAACGACAAGAAGTACAATGGAAGCAAGGACGGCCACTGCGGCAACAAGCTGCGAAACACGCAGCGGGATGTTCGGGGTAATGAGGCTGTCTGTGCGCAGACCCTCAATCCAAAAGCGGCCAAATCCGTACCAAAGGCTGTACAGCAGGAAAACCTGCCCGTCATACCGGCGGAACTTGCGGCTGAAAATGTGCAGCAGCACAAACCCAAGCACACACCAGAGCGACTCGTACAGAAAGCACGGATGAACCCCGGTAGCAGAAACCGACGCGGTATTTTCGCTGACCATGCGCCACGGAAGATCGGTTGCCGAACCGAAAGCCTCCTGGTTCACAAAGTTTCCCCACCGGCCGATACACTGCCCGATGAGAAAGCCAAGGGAAGCTATATCCAGCACGGCAGGAACGCTGAGTTTGTGAATTTTCGCCATCAGCGCGCCGCAGAGCAAACCGCCAATGATACCGCCGTAAATACCAAGCCCGCCATTCCAAATATACAGAATACTGATGGGGTTGTTGATATACTGGCTGCTGGCATCAAACAGCACATAATACAGCCGTGCACCGATTACGCCGCCGATAATACCAACAATAACCACATCAATGAATTTGTCTTCATTCATGCGGAACTTTTTGCAGCTTTTCATAACATAAAGGAAAGCCAACAGGAAGCCCGCCGCAATTATGATGCCGTACCAGGCAAAAGAATGGCCGCCAATTGTAAATGCTGTGGGGTTGATGGTAATATTAATTCCAATCCCCGGGAACTGAACATGATACATTATTTCCACCGCTTCTTTCATGGGATTGTTTTCAGCCTTTGCTTGGCTGTATCACCGAAAGGGCTGCATTTTCCGCCTTCAGCTGAACCTGAAGGCGTGAGAGGACGGAATCAGCATCCGCATTGGCAACCGCGTCAATGTAAGAGAACAAATCGCGGTCGGCAAGTTCCAGTGAAGTCATGGAATTTGCTATTGTGCCAACGTCGTTCAGTGCAGCAATGCTGCCGCCGTAAACTGTATTTTTTGCACGGCGGAACGCTGCACTGTCAATCCCGTGCCTGCGAAAACGCTCCACTTCCGCAAGAAGCCGTTCTTCCACGGCTTTCGGATTTTTTGACTCACCCGAGAAGATTACCGAAGCAAAACCGGGGCCCTCAAAGTATTCATTGCCAAAAGAAGCCTCATTGATAAGACCGTCATCCAGCAAGCCGCGGTAAAGCGGCGAAGCCGGTGACGCAAGGGCTTTCAGAAGAATATCGGTTTCGGCTAGCTGCTTGACCGTAGGACGCCCACCAGCTGTTGCTTCCTTGAACCCAATCTCAAAAATCGGCAAAGCAACCGAAAGTTTTTCTTCCACATACGGCTGAACGATTGCTTCCGGCTCCGGCTCAAAAATACGTTCCACCGTAACAGACTCACAGGGCTTCAGCATTTTGTCGCAGACGGAAAGCACGCGGTCAGGGTCAATGTTCCCCGCCACGCAGAGGACCATATTATTCAGGTTATAAAATGTGCGGTAACAGCGGTACAGCAGCTCTGGCGTTATTTTTGCAATGCTCTCCGTTGTTCCGGCAATGTCGATTTTAACCGGATGTGTATGGTATAGCGATTTCAGCAGGTTTAACATCACACGCCACTGCGGGTCGTCGTCATACATCCGGATTTCCTGCCCAATAATTCCCTGCTCTTTCTGTACGGTCTTCTCCGTAAAATATGGGGACTGAACAAAGTCCAGCAGAATTTCGAGGGACTCGTAAAAATTCTTCGTGCAGGAAAAAAGATAGCCTGTCATGTCAAAAGACGTGTAAGCATTTGCGCTTGTGCCAAGCTTTGCAAAACGCTGAAAAGCATCGCCGTCTTCGCTTTCGAAAAGCTTATGCTCCAGGTAATGGGCAATACCGCTTGGCACACGCTGTGGCTGTGTTTCATCCGAGCGGCGGAAGCAGTTGTCGATGGATCCGTACTTTGTACCGAGGACTGCATAGGCAGAGCTGTTCTTTTCCTTTGGAAAAATATAAATACGCAGGCCCGTGGAATGACGGACTTCATAAAATCGGTCGCCCGTGCGTTCGCTTTTAACTTCTTTTACCGAATTCATTCTGCGTTTTCCTCTTTTCCCGTTAAGCAATAGACTGTGTCCAGTGCAACATTCTGCGCAGCGTCAATTAGCTCCTGGCGAGTAGTTGCAGAAACCTTGTCCGACTCTTCCTCCGGCGTAATCACCGGGTTGGAAAAAGTCTTGGAAATGCACCAGCCCTCCAGACCATCCAGCAGGTCGGAAAGAGTATGATAACTGTTACACAGGCTCAACTTTGCCTCTTCAAACTCAGCATCGGTAAAATCGCCGTTTTGCACCTCCGCCAGCTGATTCAGAATTTCTTTCTTTGCTTTTTCAATGTTCTTCTGTTCCACGCCGCTTTGCACAAACATAGTGCCTTTTAAAGGATTATACCCGGAACTGCAGTAATAGCAAAGGCTCATCTTCTCGCGCACATTGAGGAACAGCTTCGAACTTGGAGAACCTCCGTAAAGGGCGCTCATGAGCTTCATAGCGGGAACGTTCTTGTCCGTTTCCGCACAGCCCGTGCGAAAGCCCATGACAAGTTTTGACTGAGCGACATCCGCTCTTTCTGTCATTTCTTTTGTGGCTCCGGGCTGTTTTACAACGCAGTTTTCACACGGAACGGTTTCCGTGCGTTCTACGCTGTGAAACGCATTGCAGAAGCTGCGGTAAATTGGCTCTGGGTCACAGTCTCCGACAGCAAGAATTTCAACGCGCGCCCCACGAATCAGCTTTTTCCATGCATCTGTAAGATCTTCGCGCTTCAGGCTCTCAATCTCTTCTTTCGTGCCAAAGCGGTTTACCCCGGACGGCTCTTTTTCGCACATAATGGCGCTGCAGCGGCGCAGGGCGTAAAGGCGCTTGTCGTTAAACTCGGCGTCCAGCGTTTCGGCCATCTGCCGTTTTTCCTGTTCAAAATCGTCCTTCGGGAACAGCCCGTCACGGAAAGCCGGTTCAAACACAGCGCTGCAAAGCAACGAGGTAAGCTCCGCAGCAACGGATTCTCCATTTAAGGCATACCGGTCGGCAATGCCGCCCGCAAACACCGAAAGCACCTGAATGTCGCCAAGCTTCTGCACATCGGCGTCAAGCCCAGCGCCGTAAAGCTCTGCAAGGCGTTCATTCAGCTTGGTAAAATCCGGATATTTCCGGTTTGAGCGGGAAAGAAGGAACGGGATTATTGCATTTTGGGCCGCTGTTTCTTTCTTAAGCGGCACCATAAAATTTACGGACATACGCATCGTTTTAAAGCGGCTGTCGCGTACACTGCGGAAATTAACGCCGCTGCAAACTGGGCGCTGTTCGATTTTTATCATAAAATTTCATCTCCAACCAGGTTTTCTGTTAGTCACGCATTATTATACCACAATTAGAACAGGTAGAAAAGAAGGTTTCTCTGTTTCTCTTCACGAAATTTTGCACCCGCCAATACGTATTTCCAAAGCATTGCTATTTAAAACGTTTTTTGTGTTACCATAATTAAGAATACGAGGTGTCCTGTTTGAAAGTACTTGAAAACCAATCTACAAAAGCAAAACTCGGCCTTTTCCTCGTGACGATTGTTTGGGGAAGCGCATTTGCGGCTACAAAAGACGCAACGAGTGATATGCCGCCTTCTTACATCATTCTTTTTCGTTTTGGGATTGCCGCGCTGCTCATGGTGCTGCTGTTTTCCCGCAAGCTAAAAAGCATTACACGCACAGAACTCACGGGTGGCTTGCTGATTGGCATTGTGAATGTGCTGGGTTATGAATTCCAAACATATGGCGTTCAATACACAACTGCCGGGAACAATGCTTTTCTAACAGCGGTCTACTGTGTTATTGTGCCCTTTTTGTACTGGATTTTCTGGCATAAAAGGCCAACAGTCTTTAATATTCTTTCGGCATTTCTCTGCATGGCAGGAATTGGCTTGCTTTCCCTGCACAATGGTTTTTCCATGAACAAAGGGGACATTCTTTCGCTGATGTGCAGTGTCTGCTTCGCCCTTCAGATTATTGTAATTGACCGTTATGCAGACCGATGCGACCCTTTTCGGCTTGCCTTTACACAGATAGCCGCAACGGCACTGCTGGTGCTTCCCGCTGCGCTATCAACGGAAAAGCTTCCTACCGCTGTGAGCACAAGAACCATTCTGGCACTAATCTATACTGCAGTTTTCTGCACTTTGCTTGCGGTTCTGCTTCAAACTGCCTGCCAGCGTCACGTAGCACCGTCAAAAGCTTCCCTGATTTTGTCGCTGGAGTCCGTGTTCGGCGCACTGAGCGGCATTATCTTCCTCGGCGAACCGGTTACAGAACGTACCTTTTTCGGATGTCTGCTGATTTTCGGCTCAATTTTTCTTGCTGAACATACTTCTGAAACAGCGCGCCCGAAAAAGCCCGCGAAAGACTTGAATTGCAGAAACCAGAATGACCCGATAGATTAGAACAAAGCATAGCATAAATAGAACGGGAGCGGAGAAATCCGCTCCCGTTCTTTTGGAGTTAAACGCGGCTTAGCGCGCCTTTTATATCGTCCAGAATGTCATTAATGTTTTCAATTCCAACAGACAGACGAATCATGCTGGGGCTGATGCCGGCATCGGCCAGCTGCTGGTCGGTCAGCTGGCGGTGCGTGGTGCTGGCCGGGTGAAGAACGCAGGTGCGCAGGTCTGCCACATGAGTTACAATCGAGGCGAGCTTCAAACCCTCCATAAACCGTGCCGCACCTTCGCGGCCGCCCTTAACACCAAAGGAAATAACCCCGCTTGTGCCATGAGGCATATACTTTTTGGCCAGCGCGTGGTATTTGCTGCTTTCAAGGTCTGGGTAATCGACCCACTCCACCTTGTCGCTCGCTTCAAGGTATTTTGCAACCGTAAGCGCGTTGGAGCAATGGCGTTCCATACGCAGAGCAAGCGTTTCAAGACCGAGATTCAGCAGAAAAGCATTCATCGGCGCAGCCTGAGCGCCAACGTCACGCATCATATGGACGCGTGCTTTCGTAATATAGGCGGCTTTGCCGAAAGCTTTGGTATAAACGAGGCCATGATAGGAGTCATCCGGTTCCGTAAGGCCAGGGAACTTTCCATTTTCCCAGTTGAAATTTCCGCTGTCTACAATCGCGCCGCCAACCTGTACGGCATGGCCATCCATATATTTCGTGGTGGAGTGGGTGACAATATCGGCGCCGAATTCAAACGGGCGGCAGTTGATTGGAGTCGGGAACGTGTTGTCTACAATCAGCGGCACACCATGCGCATGAGCAGATTTTGCAAACTTTTCAATATCCGTCACAACAAGGGAAGGGTTCGAAAGCGTTTCTGCGAAAACGCAGCGGGTATTGTCACGGAATGCGGCGTTCAGTTCATCAGCGGTGCAGTCCGGTGAAACAAACGTGCAGTCGATTCCCATCTCGCGCATCGTTTTGTTAAAAAGGTTGAACGTTCCGCCGTAAATAGCTGAAGAACTTACAATGTGGTCGCCGCTGCGGCAGATGTTCCACACGGAAAGCAGCGAAGCCGCCTGCCCGGAAGCCGTAAGCATAGCACCTACGCCGCCTTCAAGAACTGCTATTTTTTTCTCCACCGCGTCAAGAGTCGGGTTGGAAATGCGAGTGTAGAAAAATCCGTCTGCTTTCAAGTCAAATAAATCTCCCATAGCCTGGGCAGTGTCGTACTTGTAGGTTGTACTCTGCACAATAGGCAGAACGCGCGGCTCGCCGTTTTTCGGCTCATAGCCGGCATGGATACAGTTTGTGTCAATTCGATAACCCATTTTTTCGGCTCCTTTACCTTTTTACAGTTTTAATAAGATTCAGGGCTGCCAGCTAAAAAAGCCGTGGCCCTGAAAAAGGCTTACAATTCCATCCGCAACAGAAACGACGAGCCAGACAAGAAGCAGAAAAAGAAGCGCTGAAAAAATCCGCACGGCAATGCGCCTGCCACGGCTCATGGGGATTTGTTCCTTCTTTGCTTTTGTTTCTGAAGGATTTTTTTCTTCTTCCATGCCTTCCGCAGCGGTCTGTTCTGTTTCTTCGTCTTTCACCACGCCAATTCCATGCAGAATTTCTTCCGCATGCTCCACTTCGCCGTACGGAACAAAGATGTTCACCTGCGAAGAACGGCTTTGCCCAAGGACAATGCCAGTATAGCTTCCTCCGCCCAAAGTACGTTTCATAAATGGAATGCCAGCATCCTCAAACGCCGCTGCAATTTGTTCTGCTTCCTCCCCGCCTGCGTTGTAAAGCATGACGGGATCATTATCTTTCGGCAGGCGCAGCTTTTTTCCGCCGCAGGAGGGGCACACTTTGCCATCCTTGCTGAGTGCCTGGCACCTTTCGCAGTATAGCTTTTCCGTATTCTTCCCCGCTTTCTGCATTTTCTGTATTATAGCATATCATTCCTTTTCATTACAAGAGTGCCGTGCTGCGAATTCCTCAGTTTTTTGCGGCTCTGCCCACCGGCTCTTTCAAAAAATTCCTGCTAGTAAAACACCGGCTGGATTTGTTTTCCCTCTAAAGCTGCAAGTGCCGTGGGTAAAATTTGAGTGAAATCAGCTACAAGTGAAAACGGCTTTGTTTCGGGATTATCTTCTTTCATCGGCACAAAATAAACATTTTTGGTGTTCAGCAGGCGGCCGATGTTCTGTGCGGATGCCGCAAGGGCATCGTTCGTCGCAACGGTAAGAACAACCGGCGTTCCTACGCGCAGGCAGGATTTAACTGCCATCGTGACCGGTGTGTCGGTAATGCCGCAGGCCAGTTTCCCAAGCGTATTCCCTGTACAAGGGGCAACGATCATCAGGTCGACCATCTTTTTAGGCCCGATTGGTTCCACTTCTGGTATTTGGCAAAGGACTTTTTTGCCAGTTAGCTTTTCTGCCTCCCGCACAAAATCCTGCGCGCGGCCAAAGCGGGTGTCTGTACTGTAAGCGTTGTAGGACATGACCGGCAGAACCGAATAGCCCTTCTGCACAATCTTTTGCATCTCATCCATTGCCCGGCGGAACGTGCAGAAAGAACCGCACATGGCAAAGCCAAAGGTTGTTTTCTCCATGACTGCTCACTCTCCCATCATGCGGCATACTGTGTCGCGGATAATTTCACCGGCTGTTTTCGGTGCAACACGCCCCGGCAGCGACGGCGCAAGAATTGCTTTAATCCCGATTTTTTCCGCAGCGTTAAAATCCGTTCCGCCCGGCGCCGAAGCAAGGTCTATCAGCACCGGACTGCCGCTTAATTCGGAAAGGACGCGCCGATTGAAAATCATGGCCGGTATGGTGTTGAAAATCAGATTGTACTCACCGCTTCCGATGTGCTGCACCGTCACCGGCAAATAGCCGAGAGATTCAACCCACGCAAGGTCTGCCGGGCGACGCGCCGCCACAAAGACCTGTGCGCCGACTCCGTACAGCATACGGGCCAGGGTACGGCCAACGCGGCCAAATCCCGCAACAAGGCAGCAGCTTCCACTTACTGTTCCGGCATACTCACGCATAGCGATTTCCAGAGCGCCTTCCGCCGTAGGCACAGCGTTGCGGATGGCAAATTCATCCCGCACTGAAAAGTCAGCCGCGCCAACCTCTTCCCAAACCTTGCTTGTTTTCAGCAGGCGGTCCGTCATACCGCCGAAGACGCGCTTCCCCTTCATTTTTTCTGCAAAACTGTCATTCAACAGAATAGGAGCTTCGCTGTACTCAGCTTTCAGTGTAGTGCCGTCATTTGTTACCGGAAGCGGAAGAATCACCACACTGCATTTTAAAACGAGTTCATCCAAGGGGATTTTCTTCACGTCCACCGTAAAGACGGCTTTCTCGAAGCCGCAGGTATAAACTTCAAATCCATTCTTCACAAGAGATTCGGCGAGGTAGATCTGCCTGCGATCTCCCCCCACCACGCCGAAACAGATTTTTTCCGGATTCGTTTCCCGTCACCTCCGTAATGTTCTTAACGCATAATATGGAAAATCGGTACGCTGTGTGCCGGCAGAAAGGATTTTTATATTTGCATTTCTGCGGAAAGATGATTATTATTAATATGTTTGGCAATATATTTAAATAGGTAAAGTTTCCCGTATAAGCGGGGTTAAATAAGGAGTTAGTCTTATGGAAAACAGCGATATACTTTCACATGTAAAAAAAGTGCATTTTGTTGGAATCGGTGGTTCAGGTATGTGTCCGATTGCCGAAATCCTGATTCATAGAGGATATGAAGTCAGCGGCTCCGATACCACAGAATCGGATACCCTCGCACGCATCCGCGGCTATGGCATTCCGGTTTTCATGGGTCAGCGCGCCGAAAATATAAAAGATGCTGAACTGGTTGTCTACACTGCCGCCGTAAAGCAGGATAACCCGGAACTTGTAGCAGCAAGGGAAAAGGGAATCCCTACTATAGAGCGTTCCGTCATGCTGGGCCTGGTAACACGCCGGTTTCCCAATGCCATCGGTGTTTCCGGCACACACGGCAAAACGACAACCACAGCCATGATAACGCAGATTCTCCTGGAAGCGGGACTTGACCCTTCGGCCATTATTGGTGGGAAACTGCCGCTCATCGGCGGAAATGGACGCGTTGGAAAATCAGACACCATTGTGTGTGAAGCCTGCGAATTCGTCGATACTTTTCTGCAGCTGCACCCACACATTGCCGTTGTGCTGAACATTGACAATGACCACTTGGACTATTTTGGCACTGTAGAAAACACCATCCGTTCCTTTCACCAGTTCTGCCTGCAGACAAGCGGATACATTATTGTGAACGGTGACGATGCAAACGCCATGAAAGCAGTGCAGGGCATTACCAACGCACAGATTATCACCTACGGCTTTCAGCCGCAAAATGATTACAGCGCAGCAGACATACAGGCTACACGCCGCGCTCGGGAAGAGTTTACAATCGTAAAGCATGGCAAAAAGGTGACCGACATTACACTCAGCATACCGGGCAAACACAACATTTACAACGCTCTGGCTGCTTTCGCTGTTGCAGACCTGCTGGGCGTCAGCACGGAAAGCGCCGCAAAGAGCCTGCACGCCTTTGCCGGCGTTCACCGCCGCTTTGAACTGCTGGGTGAGTTTGGCGGCATAACAGTCGCCGACGACTTTGCACACCACCCCACAGAGGTTACGGCTACGCTGACGGCGGCAAAACAGATGGGTTTTTCGCGCGTTTGGGCAGTTTTTCAGCCGCATACCTACTCCCGCACCTACCTGCTTTTCAATGATTTTGTAAAAGCGCTGAAAATTGCCGACCGCGTCGTGCTTTCTGAAATTCTCGCCGTACGCGAAACAAACACCTATAACATTTACGCAAAAGACCTTGCAGAAAAGATTCCGGGCAGCGTATGGTTCAAGACTTTTGAAGAAATTGCGGACTACATGGTTCAAAATGCAAAGGATGGCGATTTGATTCTGACCATCGGCGGCGGAGATATTTACAAATGTGCCAACCGGATTGTCGAAAAATATAAGGCGATGGAAGAGAAATGATTCTTCGAAAATATACGCCGCATGACGAAACCGAATGGCTGCGCTGCCGGATGGCCGCGTTTCTTGACTGCTCCTATTACGACGACATCGTGCGGGAAAGGCCAGTCTATCAGAATCCGTCGCTGTGTATTGTCGCGGTGGAAAACGGCAAAATTATCGGCTTTCTCGACGCGGAATATGAACGATCCCCCGGTGAAGTGTGCTACCTGAAAGGTGGGCGCGGAGCAGTCCTCTGGAACCTCGGTGTCTTGCCGGAATACCGAAATCAGGCGGTTGCCGCAAAAATGTGGCAGTACGTTCGGGAAACGCTGGTGCAAAATGGCATCACGCGCTTTGAAGTCTGGACACAGGATGACAAACCCGCAAACGCCTGGTACCAAAAGCAAGGGTTCCTTCAGAAGGAAGCATACTTAAATGCATATATAAAAGGCACTCCGAAGGACGACACTATCCGCCGCTTTCTAAACCTTGACACGGCAGGAGACATTTACGGAGTGCGCTGCCTGAACTTTGAAGCACCGATTGAAAGGAAAGCAGAGCTGCAGAAAATCTGTTTCCGACTGCATGAAGTACGCGTTTATGAACTAGAGCTGCAGTAGTAAAAGGAAGAGCAACAAATGGAACAAGGTTCTTACGTCAGTATTATTTCCGACCAGACGGAACGTGCTCTTTGGGAAGTCCAAAACGGAATGGACTGCGTTCCCAACGGGTTGTGGAACAAAAACTACTGTGATATGCCGCTTTGGAAACATATTTATCATATGCTTCATTCGCTCGACCTTTGGTTTATTAACCCGCGTGACTCCGATTTTCGGGAACCGCCTTTTCATGAAAAGGATTTAAACAATCTTGATGTGGTGTCTGAAAAAGCGCTTACCCGGGAACAGATGAATACTTACCTGCAGCAAATACGAAAAAAGATTGGCGCTTACCTCGCCAATTTAAAAGAGGAAGACCTTTTGCAGAAGCCGGTGAACTGTGAATATACAAGGTTTACGCTGATTCTGGCGCAGTTTCGCCATCTGCACACCCACATGGGCATCTTGATGGGTTTTATCATTGTGGAAACCGGGCTGTGGCCGCGTGTAGTCGGTCTTGAAGGTACCATTCCACAAAGTGCCGACTATGAAAAATTTTTCTAACTTTCAAACTTTAGGCAGTGCGATTCCAATAATCGCCTGCCTTTTTTATTTTCTGTGCCCCTTTTGCGACCTTTGCTTTCAACTTTAGCACTCTATTTAATCGAGTGCTAAAGTTAATAGTTTTGTAACAATTATTCTATTTTATATTCATATTCTGCCGATATACTAAAGGCGTTGAAAGAAACCGAAGGCTTCACAAAAAAAAGCCAAACGGTTTCCGGAAATAAATTTATTATACATTGGGGGTTTTTATTATGTTTGATTTAATTCCTTTTGAACGCAGAAACGACAACCTGTTCGACGCATTTGACCGTATGGTAAACGAGAACTTCTTCGGCGGAATGGATAGGCAGTTTGCCCCCTGCCGCACAGACATCATTGACCAGGGAGATAAATACCTTTTGAAGGCAGACCTTCCGGGTTTTCAGAAAGAAGACATTAAAATTAACGTGCAGGGCGACGAACTGAACATCTCCGCTGAACGCAAAGAAAGCAAAGATGACAAAGACAAACAGGGCAACTACATCCGCCGCGAGCGCAGATACGACTCCTACAGCCGCAGTTTTGCACTTGACGGCATAGACGCAAGCAAAATCAGCGCAAGCTACAATGATGGTGTTTTGGACTTGGAACTTCCGAAGATTCCGGAAGTAAAGCCGGAAAGCACTACCATTGAAATTAAATAATTTCCACACGCAAAGAAACCCGGGCGGCCGTCCCTTTTTGGGAAGCCGCCCGGGTTTCTTCTTTTGTAATTTTTCACCTGAAAATAAGATTCAACAGCAGGAGCAGCGTAACACCAGGGACTCCCGCCACACCGGAAACACCGATGGTCAGTGGACTTATGGGAAGCATAACACCTGTAAACACACCTGCTACATCCACTGCAGCCAACGTAGCCAGCCCGGCAAGCACCCCACCTAGTGCGTGCCGGAACGGCCTTTCGGATTTCATGATTACCTGAATTGCCACCAGCAGAAGAAACACGCCGCAGATACACAGCACAAGCCATTGTTTCTGCAACATCCACACCCCGCTTTTCCGTTTGTTTTAGAAAGCAGCGCAGCTTACACCGCATTTTTTTGCTTCGCTCAGCAAGTAGCGGTAACGGGCCTGAAGTTCTTCGCGCTGAAAGATGCAGGCGTCAATCAGGTCATTATTGCTCTCAAACTGAAACCAGCACTCGTTGTAAGCAAGCAGGCGGGAAACATCCTTGATTTCTGAAAGCAACTTTTCCTTATTGACATCTTCTTCTTGCTCATTTGCAGCGAACCCTGTGCGCTGCAGCAGCTTCAGTACAGATTCCATACTAACAACTCCGCCTTCCGGTTAATATTTATGTTAGTATGATGGGCATATATTCCAGCCAATATACGGAAAACGGCAAATTATTTCATGCCGCCGTCATAGACAAAGTCAATTCTGCCGGAAGCTACATCCGCTGCAGCAACCCGTATCCGAAGCGGACAGCCAATGGTTAGGCGGCTGCCGGTTCTGGCATCCACCTGCGAAATAACGCCGTCAAAGCGATAGTCCGAGTCTGGAAAACTTTCCATTGGGACAAAGCCTTCCACTGAATTTTCAAGTTCCACAAAAACGCCGCGCTGAGTAACGCCACTTATTACGCCGTCGCACTCTTCACCGATATGCTGCGTCATATACTCCGCCATATAGCAGTCTTCCGCGCTGCGTTCCGCTTCCATCGCACGAATCTCTGCATCAGAGGAAAGCTTTGCTGATTCCGCGGCAAATTCTCCAAACTGCTTCTGCATTTTCGAACAATCTTTTGTTTTCAGCATAGCGGACAGAATGCGGTGAATGGATGTGTCGGGATAACGGCGGATTGGTGAAGTGAAGTGGCAGTAATCGGCAAGAGCCAGCCCAAAATGCCCCAGCGGCTGCACGTCGTACCGCGCCTTTGCCATGGTGCGCAGAAGCTGATGAGAAATAACCTTCTGTGCCGGCGTACCCTTTGCCTGTGCCATAATGTTCTGAAAATCAGCCGGCGTAACTTTCCCGTCTTTTGGCTTCAAAGGCTTTGAATCAAGGCCTACAGCATCTACAAGCTGCACCAGGGTTTTTACACGCTCCGGGTTCGGCTGCTCATGCACACGGTAAACGAATGGAATTCCCTTCGCCTTCGCCAGCATAGCCGCCGCACGGTTGGCCGTAATCATAAGGTTCTCTATCATCTGCTCCGCCGCCCCGCTTTGGCGTGGTTTAACATCTACGCAGATGCCGTCTCCATTCAGCACAAACTCCGACTCCGTACTTTCCAAATCGACCACACCGCTTTCCGCACTGCGCTTTTGCAGAATGGAAGCGAGCTCACGCGCCGCATTCAGCGAACGGATGACCGGGTGATATTTTTGCCGCAGTTCCTTTCCCGCTTTCCCGCTGAAAATGCTGTTCACTTCGGAGTATACGCCGCGCACTTTTGAGCAGATAACGGTTTTGCAAAAACGGTACGATGTGATATTTCCATCTTTGTCAAGCTCAATCAAGGCGGAAAAAGTCAGTTTGTCTTCCCCTGCATTCAGCGAACAAGCGCCGTTTGAAAGGGACTTTGGCAGCATTGGAACAACTCGGTCAGCAAAGTAAACGGAAGTTCCGCGGCTGCGGGCTTCCAGGTCAAGCGCGCCATCCGGCTTGATGTAATTTGAAACATCCGCAATATGCACGCCAAGCTTAAAGCCGCCGTCGCGCTTTTTGCTGACGGAAATCGCATCGTCCAAATCTTTTGCACCCGCGCCGTCTATGGTGCAAATGGAAAGTTTGCGCAAATCAAGCCTGCCATGAAAATCTTCTTCGCTGACTTTTCTTGCTGCTACTGCATCGGCCTCTGCCAGCGCTTCAGCAGAGAAATCGGAAACAATGCCGTACTCATCGAGAATGGCATCGGCACATATTTTTGCGCTTCCGGCCCTGCCGTAAATTTTAACAATCTCGGCTTCCATTTCAGAAGAATGTTCTCTGCGCCGTATTTTTGCCTGAACCTTGTCGCCGTCTTTTGCTTCGCCTAGGCCGGATTTTATAACCCGGATTCCATAGCGTATGGAAACATCCGGCAAAACCTCGGCCACGCCGTCTTCCACATGCAGCGTGCCTGTTACCAGGCGGCTGCTCTTCTGGATAATAGACTCAACCTCGGCGCTTGGACCCTTTTCACTGTCTTTTTTATGAAAAAGATTTACACGGTCGCCTACAAAGGCATGGCAAAGCTTGTCCGCGTGAATATAAACATCCTCGCCGCTGTCGGCACGCGCAAAAGCAAACCCTCTGGAAAGGGAAATGACGGTTGCTTCCGCCTTTTCCGTATTTGCGTTTCCGTGCGGAATACAAAACTTCTTTTTCTTATTCACATAAACTTTTCCATCCGCCTTCAATTCATCCAGCGCACGGAAAAACTCTTTTTTTTCGCCCTGCTTCATTCGAATGTTCTGCATGATGGTATGAGCTGCCAAACTTTTCGGTGATTTCTGCAGGCAGTACAGAATCTTTTCTTTAATATCTTTCAAAGTATCCCTCCCAATTTCCCCGTAATGTGAAAAAAGCTCCGCCGGAAAGGCGGAGCGTACAAATTTTCTGTTACTTTACGAAAAAGAACATATACGCATTAATTAGAATAACCAGAACAAAAAAGCCGATTGCAATGATTTTCGTCCACCGGGCCAAAAAAGCATCAACAGACCGAGCCTGGTTTTTCGAAAGGAACGTATCGGCGCCGCCGGTAATGACACCGACGTTCTGCTGGTGGCCTTCCTGCATCAGGACTATAATCGTAATAGCAATAGAAAAAATCATTAAAACAATTCCAAATATAATTTCTCCGACAGACATATTTTACCTCCAAAATTAAAGACTATACCCGTGCTTATAAAAGAATAATAGCACAAATGCAATGCCTTTGCAAGGATTTTGCACACTTTCTTCCGTCTTTTCCGAATAGGCAGGCCTTTTGCGGGCAATCTAAATCTTGAGCAGAAAAGCGAACGCGTTTGCCGCTTCTTCTGCTTCGCCGCGGAAAGGCTTTACGTCTTCTCCGCGGCGCTTTTTTTATTCCAGTTTCAGCTGTTCGCCCTGCTCACTTTGTGCAGGCATAGCACCAGCCGCCGGAATATTTTTACGGTAGCGGTCCGGTTTTTTCAGCATTCCCTCCTGATAAAGGCAAACCTTCAGCAAGTGTGCGTTTCGGCGGAACGTCATAACAGCCACACCCTGCGCGTCACGCGTGGCTTTGCTTTGCACAACGCCGGTATGAACCAAAAGAATTTTTCCCTGTGTGGAAGTCAGCAGGAATTCGCAGTCAGCATCAATTTTTTCACAGCCGGCAAGCGGTGACTTTGCACTGTAGGCTTTCAGCAGCTTTTTGCGGTTCGTTTTGGTCTGGTAGGCAGAAAGGTCAATTTTGGCTGCTTTTCCGTTTTCAAAGAAGAAAAGCATATACCCGGCATAGTCCGAAGTAACAGCCATATAAACAGGGTTTTCGTCCGCTTCCATTCCAAGCTGAGCCGGAACGTATTCCCCAAGGACACTGGCTTTCGTGTCAGGGAAATCAGAGGCCTTTGCTTTGTAAACGGTGCATTTGTCGGTAAAGAACAGCAATTCTGAAGTATTATGCCCTTCCACATGCTGTATAACCTCATCGCCCTCTTTGAGTTTCTGGTCGTTGCTCATGCGCAGGGACTGGGGCGTTATTTTTTTGAAGTAACCGTCTTTTGTAAAGAAGAGATTCACTGGGTAATCCGGCGTATCATCTTCCGGCAGCTCCTCCAGTTCATTTTCATAGATTAGCATAGAGCGGCGAGACTGGCCGTATTTTTGCGCGACGTCTTCCAATTCCGCGAGAATAATCTTTCGGATTTTTTCATCGCTGCTGAGAATATCTTTCAGCCTTGCGATTTCTTTTTCCATCTGCTCTGTTTCAGACGTACGCTTTAAAATATACTCGCGGTTCAGGTGGCGCAGTTTTATTTCCGCTACATACTCAGCCTGGCTGTTGTCAATACCAAAACCAATCATCAGGTTTGGCACAACTTCGGATTCTTCGTCTGTTTTACGGATAATGGCAACGGCCTTGTCAATATCCAGCAGAATCGCCTGCAGACCTTTCAGAAGATGCAGCTTTTCCTGCAGGTTTTTCAAATCGAATTCCGTTCTTCGGCGTACACAGTTCATACGGAATTTTGTCCATTCTTTCAAAAGGCCACGAACGCCAAGGACTTTGGGGAATCCATTAATCAGCACATTAAAGTTGCAGGAAAAGCTGTCTTCCAGCGGAGTCATGCGGAAAAGTTTCTGCATCAGGCGGTCCGGGTCGGTTCCGCGTTTCAGGTCAATTGTTATTTTCAGGCCGGCTAAACCGGTTTCGTCACGAATATCAGAAATTTCGCGGAGTTTCCCCTGTTTTACGAGATCTATGGTCTTTTCGATAATTGCTTCCACTGTCGTTGTAGGCGGAATCTGCGTAATATCAATACAGTTTGCATCGGAATCATAGGAGTAGCGCGAACGCACATGAATGGAGCCGCGCCCTGTTTCATAAACTTTTTCAAGCTCCTGACGGTTGTAGATAATCTGCCCGCCGCCCGGGAAATCCGGTGCAGGGAGCGTTGAAAGAATATCGTGCTCCGGATTGCGGATATAGGCGGCGGCGGTGCGGCACACTTCCGCAAGATTAAACGGGCAGATGGAGCTTGCCATACCAACCGCTATGCCGGTGTTGGCATTGACCAGCACAGTCGGAAAAGTAGCTGGGAAAAGCCGTGGCTCTTTTGTGGTGTTGTCGTAATTGTCTACGAAATCGACCGTATTTTTTTCAATGTCACGGAAAAGTTCCTGGCAAATTGGATCCAGTTTTGCTTCGGTATAACGAGAAGCTGCGCAGGCCATGTCGCGCGAATAAGCTTTGCCGAAGTTTCCCTTGGAATCCACATATGGGTGAAGCAACGCTTCATACCCGCGGCTCAAGCGAACCATCGTGTCATAGATTGCACTCTCGCCGTGCGGATTCAGCTTCATTGTCTGACCGACGATGTTGGAGCTTTTCGTCCGTGCAGAACCAAGAAGCCCCATCTTGTACATGGTATAAAGCAATTTGCGGTGTGAAGGTTTGAAGCCATCGATTTCTGGAATGGCGCGCGACATAATAACGCTCACCGCGTACGGCATATAATTTGTTTCCAGCGTATCAGTAATCTGCTGCTGAACGACCTCGCCGGCGCCTTCTATAACACCGTGGGCTTTCGGCTGACTGCCGGAACGCTGTGAAGATATTTTTTTCATTGTAATTTTCAGCCCCTAATTTCGGTATCTTGCATTACTTCAGCTCAAATCCGCAAGGTCAATGTAGCGGTAGCCGTTTTCGGCAATATAGCTTTTCCGGCCGTCCAAGTCGTCACCCAGCAAAAGGCTGAAAGCATGAGCCGTGCGTTCCGCCTCATCCGGCATAACCTGTATCAAGCGGCGTGTGGCCGGGTTCATGGTGGTAAGGTTCATCATATCCGGTTCATTTTCGCCAAGCCCTTTTGACCTCTGCATGGTATACTTTTTGCCTTCCAGCTTTTTTAGAAAATCGTCTTTTTCCTTTTCCGTGTAAGCAAAATATGTCTCATCTTTCGCACGGATTTCAAAAAGCGGAGATTCCGCGATAAAAACCTTGCCCTCTTCAATCAGTGCCGGAGTCAGACGATACAGCATCGTAAGCAGAAGTGTGCGAATCTGGTAGCCATCTACGTCGGCATCGGTGCAGAGAATAATTTTGTTCCAGCGCAGGGAATTCATATCAAACGAAGAAAGGTCTTTGTTCGCTTTGGATTTTACCTGCACGCCGCAGCCGAGAACCTTAATGAGGTTCGTGATGATTTCACTTTTGAAAATCTTATCGTAATCCGCTTTCAGGCAATTCAGAATTTTACCGCGGATTGGCATAATCGCCTGAAAATTCGGGTCACGCGCCTGTTTGCAGGCACCGAGGGCGGAGTCGCCTTCCACAATGAAGATTTCCTTTTCATCCGTGTTGCGGCTGCGGCAGTCAACAAATTTCGGCACGCGGCTTGTTAAATCCATATTACCGGAAAGCTTCTTTTTCATGTTCAGACGCGTTTTTTCCGCGTCTTCGCGGCTGCGCTTGTTGACAAGCACCTGCCCGGCAATCTTGTCCGCTTCCAACGGATTTTCAATGAAATAAACTTCCAGCTGATGGCGGAGAAATTCCGTCATGGCTTCCTGGATTCCTTTATTGGTAATGGCCTTTTTAGTCTGGTTTTCGTAGGAAGTCCGGTTGGAAAAAGAGGATATAATTAGAATCAGGCAGTCCTGAACATCGTTAAATGTAATTTTGCTTTCGTTCTTGTTATACTTGTTCGTCTGCTTTAAATAGGCGTCAATCTGCGAAACGAACGCACTTCGGGCAGCCTTGTCCGGTGCGCCGCCATGCTCCAGCCAACTGGAGTTGTGGTAATACTCAATACACGGGTTTCGGTTTGAAAAGGCAACCGCGCAGTTAATTTTTATGTTGTACTCCGGTTTGTCTGCCCGGTCGCGGGCACGGCGGTCCGCCTGCCAAAACTGAACCGGAGTTAATGCGTCTTCCCCGGCAATTTCCTTCGCATGGTCTACGATGCCGTCATGGTACAGGAACTCCTGCTCCTCGAACTTTCCGTCTTCCATCTGGTTCCGGAACAAAAAGCTGACACCATCATTTACAATGGCCTGCCGTTTCAAAACGTCGCAATAATATTCTTTTGGAACGCGAATGTCCGTAAAAACCTGCAGGTCAGGCTTCCAGCGGATAGCCGTGCCGGTATCTTTGCCGGAATACGGCTCTTTCTGCAGGCCGCCTATGTTTTCACCATGCTCGAAATGCAGCTTGTACCGCGCTCCATCGCGGTGAATTTCCACATCCATGTACTCGGAAGAATACTGTGTGGAACAAAGGCCCAGACCATTCAGGCCAAGGGAATACTCATAGCTTTCGTCGGCGTCATTGTTATACTTGCCGCCAGCATAAAGTTCGCAGAAAACAAGCTCCCAGTTCCAGCGTTCCTCTGAATGGTTATACTCTACTGGAATACCACGGGCATGATCCTGCACCTCCACAGAATCATCACAAAAACGCGTTATGACAATTTGCTTGCCATAGCCCTCGCGCGCTTCATCAATGGAGTTCGATATAATTTCAAGGATTGAGTGCTCACAGCCTTCAAGGCCATCTGAGCCAAAGATAACCGCAGGTCTGCGGCGTACTCGGTCCGCGCCTTTTAAAGCCGAAATACTTTCGTTTCCATACTCTTTTTTTGATGCCATATTTTCTCCTCCGCTGGGATATAAAATAGCCGAACCATCCTGCCGTTTCATTAAAGCGGCGGGGCAATGCGGGACAAAATGAAAATGCGCAACAAAAAAGGAATGTCGCTGCATTCCCTTTTTGAATCAATATTATTCTACGATTATTCTGCAGGTTCCGGAGTAAGAGGCTGGCTGCCGCTTACTGCTGGCGTTTCATCGGAAGGCTGTTCCGGTGGTTTGCCATGCATAAGCCTGTCGAACGTTTCGCCATCCATCTTCTCGTTCTCAAAAAGATATTTAGCAACAGTATCAAGCTGCTGCATGTGCTCTTTTAAAATTGCTTCCGCCTGTTGGTAGGCCTGCGTAACCATGCGCTTTATCTCATGGTCAATCGCACAGGATGTCGCTTCTGAATAGTCGCGGACATGCCCCATATCGCGTCCTAGGAACGGTTCGCTTTCATCACGGCCGTAAGTGATCGGCCCAAGTTCTTCCGACATACCGTATTTGGCAATCATACTGTGTGCAATCTTAGTAGCGCGCTCAATATCATTGGAAGCGCCGGTCGAAATGTCATCAAGGGTAAGCGATTCGGAAACCCGGCCGCCAAGAAGGACAACGAGGTCTTCTTCCATTTCCTTGCGGGTGCGGTAAGAGCGGTCTTCCGTTGGAATCGACATGGTATAGCCGCCAGCCATACCGCGCGGCACAATGGAAATCTCATGCACCGGGTCATGTGTCGGGCAGTAGTAAGTGGTAACCGCATGGCCTGCTTCATGGTATGAAGTAAGCTTCTTTTCTTTTTCGGTCATCACATGGCTCTTCTTTTCAGTGCCCATTACGACCTTGATGGTCGCTTCCTCAATTTCCTTCATGGTAATAGCTTTGAGGTCTTTGCGGGCTGCAAGCAGGGCCGATTCATTCAGGAGATTTTCAAGGTCTGCACCGGTAAAGCCTGCTGTTGATTTTGCAATCGTCTTCAAATCAACATCCGGCGCAATCGGCTTGTTGCGTGAATGAACTTTCAAAATAGCTTCGCGGCCTCTGATATCCGGGTAGCCAACTGTTACCTGACGGTCAAAACGGCCCGGGCGCATCAGCGCAGGGTCAAGAACATCCGGGCGGTTTGTTGCAGCTATCATAATGACGCCCTCGTTTGCACCGAAGCCGTCCATTTCAACAAGCAGCTGATTCAAAGTCTGTTCGCGCTCATCGTGGCCGCCGCCAAGGCCCGCACCGCGCTGGCGCCCAACGGCGTCGATTTCATCAATGAACACAATGCAGGGCGCGTTTTTCTTAGCCTGGTCAAACAGGTCACGGACACGCGAAGCACCAACACCGACGAACATTTCAACAAAATCGGAACCGGAGATTGAGAAAAACGGAACACCTGCCTCCCCAGCCACTGCACGGGCAAGAAGCGTTTTGCCGGTACCTGGAGGGCCAACGAGCAGCACACCTTTCGGGATACGCGCGCCAAGCTCATTGTATTTACGCGGGTTCTTCAGGAACTCAACGATTTCGCGCAGTTCCTCTTTTTCTTCATCTGCGCCAGCAACATCTGCAAACGTTGTTTTGCGCTTTTCATCTGAAACCTGCTTAATTTTGGCCTTACCGAAGTTCATCTGTTTCCCGGCATCGCCAAGGGTGGAGTTCATGTGCTTCACCATAAACCACCAGAACACACCGCAAAGCACCAGTATCAGAAGAGTCGGCAGGAAACTGGTAAGCCATGAAGTTTCAGCAGGACGGTTCCAGTTGTAAGTCATGCGCGCATTGGGGTGCGCCTTGTTGTACTGCTCCACATACGGCCTAACATCTTCGATCAGCTGACCGGCACTCGGGGCAACATAAGAGACCTGCTTGCCGGAATCCAGCGTTATAAGCATATCGCCGCTGCCAAGGTCCAGGGTGTACTGCCTTACTTTCTGGTCCTGAAAATAATATACGATTTCCGAATATTTTGGAGATGTTTCCACCGGCCTGTTAAACACAGCTACAAGAAGAATCATCAGCAAAACCGGGATTCCAATAAACAGAAGAATATTTTTTAAGGCTCTTTTATTATCCAACAGTGATCACTCCTTATCGGCACGGATTTTCAATAGCCGGTCAGCCGCCGTAAACCTCCGGCTTCAGAATGCCGACATAAGGCAGGTTGCGGTATTTTTCCGCATAGTCAAGCCCATAGCCTACAATAAATTCGTCCGGAACAACTGTGCCAACATAATCGGCGCTGATGTCGACCGTGCGGCGGTCCGGCTTATCGAACAAGGTGCAGAGGCGGATGCTCTTCGGCGAACGCGCTTTCAGAATCTTCCACAGGTAACTCAGGGTAAGGCCACTGTCAAGAATATCCTCAACAATGAGCACGTCCCAGTTTTTTAGGTCAAGGTCAAGGTCTTTAAGAATCTTGACAACGCCGGAAGTCTTTACGCCGTTGCCGTAACTGGAGACCGACATGAAATCGATGCTGCACGGAACGGTAATGGCACGCATAAGGTCTGCCATAAAAACGACAGAACCTTTCAGGATGCTGACCATCAGCAGATTTTTTTCCTCATAATCATGGCTGATGCGCATACCCATTTTATGGACGATCTCGGAAAGTTGCTTTTCGCTGTAAAGGACCTCTAGAATGTCGTTATCCATGCTCTGCACTGTTTATCTGCACTCCTTAATGATAATTTCAGCAATGTTTTCAGTGTCTTTCGAAACACAGGCTTCCTGAGAAACGCCAAAGCCTTCCACCCAGACAATGCTGCCTCCAAGCTCCAGCACTGCTGTTTTCCGCCGCTGTGGCAAAGGTGTTTTTGCTTCGTTAAACAATTTTTTCAGTGTCTTGCGTACACCGCGGTGTGCGGGCTCATAAGTATCGCCCGGGCGGCGGCTTCTTACAAAGCCACTGATATTAAGTATTGTATCATAGTTGATGAAATTATTAAACAATATTTTATTAAATTTTCCCGCGCTTTTCATTTCTGGAAAATCCACGGGGCTTAGTTTCAGTACGCGCCCGTCAGGCAGGCGCGTACCTTCCTTGCAAAACGGCACACTCCATTCTTCGGGAAGCTCCGTCTGCGGCACCTCAACAGAAAAAGTATTGCCGCAGACACGGCAGCGTATTCCGCCCGCTGCCATAACGCCGCCGTGACCGGCTCGTATGGCCTTTTCCGCGGCCTGCAAGTGGCGAAATTCCAGTCTGGAAGAACCGTCGGCCTTCTGCACAGCAAGCGCAGCAGCTCGGTAAAGCACTGCAGTCGGTGCCTGCTGCAAAAGATCAAGCCGGTAACAGCCCTCGCAAATTTTTGCGCACTGAAGAAGCTTTTTCGCTTCCGCTGTAAAATAATCCTCATCGCAGCGGAGAATCTGCGTCATGCGGCAAACGGCGCTTTCAAACGCCGGATTAATTTCCCGAAAAATGGGAACCGCATGCAGGCGGATTTTATTCCGGGCAAAATCATCGGAAAAATTGGTGCTGTCCGTCCGATACTGCAGCCCGTACCAGGCACAGTACTGCTCCACTTCCTCGCGGGTAATCTCAATAAGCGGACGCACAATGTTTCCCCGAACGGGCGGAATGCCGCAAAGCCCTCTTTCCCCTGTACCTTTCGTAAGGTTCATCAAAACCGTTTCGGCACTGTCAGAAAGGGTATGTGCCGTAGCAATCTTTCCACTGCCGCAAATGGAACGGAAAAAAGAATAGCGGACATCGCGCCCGCACTCTTCGATTCCCTGCGATTTTTCTTCCGCGCGGCGGCGCACATCCGTATGCAGCACTTTCAGTGCAATCCCGCACTCTGCACAAAAAGAGCGTACAAAGGCTTCGTCTGCATCCGCCTCGGCACCTCTGAGGCCGTGGTTCACATGGGCAGCCGTCAGGTGAATGCCAAGCTGCCCGCTGTGCCGGTACAGGTAATGCGTCAGTGCCATAGAATCCGCGCCGCCGGAAAGGCCTGCAATGACCGTACAGCCTTGTGGAAACATGTTCCAACGAACAATAGCGCCTGCGATTTTTGCTTCAATTTCTGCAGGATCACTCTTCACGGCGGATAACCTCCTGCGCCGAAAAGCGCATATACTCACCCTGCCAGTGCATTGGAATCGTCTTGGTTTCGCCGTGGCGGTTCTTCGCTATAATACATTCGCTCTGGTTCTTGTCGCCGTCTTCGCCCGGAGCCTCGGTATCCTGGTAATAGTCATCCCGGTAAAGGAACAGGACGATGTCGGCATCCTGCTCAATCGAGCCTGAATCACGCAGGTCAGAAAGAACCGGCCGATGATTGGTGCGCTTTTCGCTGTCACGCGCTAACTGCGACAGTGCCAGAACCGGAACATTCAGTTCTTTTGCCATGATTTTCAGGCTTCGGGTAATCTGTGAAATCTCCTGTACCCGGTTGTCAATGCGCATAGAAGAATTCATTAACTGCAGGTAGTCAATTACCACAAGGTCAACGTCGCGCAGCCTGCGGAGTTTTGCCTTAATCTCCGGCACAGTGATGGTAGGGTTGTCGTCGAAATAAAGCTGAGTCTTCGAAAGAACGTCGCCCGCTTCAATCAGGCGCACCCATTCGTCTTCGTTCAGCTTTCCGGTGCGCAGTTTTGTTCCCTCAACCATCGCTTCCGTGGAAAGCAAGCGGGAAACAAGCTGCTCCTTACTCATTTCAAGAGAGAAGAATGCAACGCGCTTTTCCGCCTTTACGGCGGCGTGGCGTGCAATGTTCAGGGCAAAACTCGTTTTGCCCATGCCTGGGCGCGCGCCAAGAAGAATAAAGTCTGTGCGGTTCAGGCCTGTTATGGTGTCATCCAGTTCCTTAATGCCTGTTGGCACACCGCGGTACTGGTCCGCTTCAGGAGAATTCAGCTTATCCAAACGGTCAAATTCGTCAAGAATAATCTGGTCGATTTTTTCCAGCCCCTGCATATTCTTCCCGCGCCGGATGTCGAAAATACGCTGCTCAGCCGAATCCAGTAAGGTTGAAGCGTCAGCTTCACCCGACGAGGCATCCTCGATAATATCGCGCGCCGTTGTAATCAATGTACGCACATCATATTTGTCGCGGACAATTTTTGCATAGGACTCTACATTGGAGATGGACGGAACAAGCTGCGCCAGCTGCAGCAGATAGGTTTTGCCTTCCGCTTCATCATAGCCAGCCGATTTTTTCAAGTTATCAAGCACAGTGACAAAGTCAATCGGCTTGCCGTCTGTAAACATCTGAAGCATCACAGCGTAAATACTGCTGTTGCTGGATAAATAAAAATAATCCTCACGCGGCAGGATCTCCGCCACACGGTCCATACAGGTAGAATCCAGCAGAATAGCGCCCAGAACAGACTGCTCCGCTTCCAGGCTGAACGGCAGGTTCAGCCCATTGTAGCCTGCTGTTACCGAATCATCCATGCTGCTGTTCCTCCTGATTTTCTCTGCTGTTTATTCTTCTCCTACTGCAACATACAGTTTTGCGGAAACGCCGCTGTAAAGCTTCAGTTCACATTCATAAGTGCCAAACGCCTTAATTTCGTTTTTCAGCACAATTTTGCGCTTGTCAACATGAATCTGGAACGAGCGCTGCAGCCCTTCTGCGATTTCCTTCGAGGTAACGGAACCAAAGAGTTTACCTCCCTGCCCGCATTTAGCAGTAAGTTTCAGCGTTTTACCCTCGATGGATTTTGCAGTTTTGCGGGCTGCTTCGGTTTCCTGCTCAATATGATATTTTTTGGCTTCCGCAGCGCCTTTCAGCTCATTCAAAATCTGTGCGTTCGCCTCTTTGGCAAGGCCGCGCGGCATCAGATAATTCCTCGCATATCCATCACTTGCCTGAACCAGTTCACCCTTTTTACCGGTACCTTTCACATCTGCAAGCAATATAACTTTCATTGGTAAGCCTCCGTTTCTCAGCCCTTTGTGGGCTTCTTTGCGTTTTCTTTTACTTTTTTAATTGCAGCCGCCAGCTTTTCGGATGCCTCAGTTACAGTTACACCTTCCAGCTGAGCACCCGCCATGGTAAGATGCCCGCCCCCGCCAAGGTCCTCCATAATCAGCTGTACATTAACTTCCCCCAAGGAGCGCGCGGAAATATTTATCACTCCGCCAGCCGGGTAAATCACAAAGGAAGCCAAAACACCTTGTATGGAAAGAAGCTCATCCGCCGCCTGTGCCGCGGAAATGCGGATGTCCGAAAACTCGGAATCCGTGGAAGCTATCGCATATTTATCAATAATCTGTGCGTTGGAAACGATGCGGTACTTTGCCTTGTAAGCGTCGATGGAATCGGAAAAGAGCTGCTTAACGCGCACAGTTTCTGCATCTTTTCTGCGCAGGTAAGCTGCAGCCTCGAAGGTACGGACTCCTGTTTTCAGCACAAAGTTCTTTGTGTCAAGCATAATGCCTGCCAGCAGGGCTTCCGCCTCTACTTCTGTCATGGTGCTGTCGCCGATATACTGAACCAGTTCCGTAACCATTTCGGAAGCAGAACTTGCAAACGGCTCGTGATAAAACACCAGCGCGTTCTCAATATGCCGCACCATCATACGGTGGTGGTCAATGACAATAACGTGTGAGACTTTCTTCAGGAGGTCTGGGCATTCAATGAAATCCGGTGAGTGCGTGTCAACAATCACTAACGTTGTTTTCGGCATCACACGCATTGCGGCTTCCTGCGGCGTAATAAAAATGCGGTCGCCCGGGTACTTGGCTTCTACCAGCGAAATCAGCGGCATAGCAAGCGTCTGCTCGCGGTTAACGACAATAAAGGCCGGTCTTTTTAAAACCTTTTCAGCTGCATTCCACATACCAACGGCCGCGCCGATACTGTCAAGATCGGAATATTTATGCCCCATAATAAGGACATTGTCGCTTTTTTTAATATCATCTGAAATTGTGGCGGCAAAAACGCGTGTACGAACTTTATCACGCCGCTCCACACCTTTGGAAAGGCCGCCAAAGAACTCGTATGTATCGTTTCCCTGTTTTACCGCAACCTGGTCGCCGCCGCGGCCAAGCGCCATATCCAGAGCGCTGCGTGCCCAGCTTTCCGCTTCCTTCGGTGTTTTAGCCCCTCGGGAAATTCCGATGGAAACCGTCGCTGTAAAATGCTCGCCTGCGCGGATAGACCGAATGGTATCAAGGATTGGGAACCTCTGTTTCATTTCTTCACGCACATGCTGCTCGTCCGTAAAGATAATAAAACGCCCACTGCTCATTTTTTTCAAAAATCCGCCCATATTCTGAGCCCACTGAATCAGAGACTCCTCCACCTGTGAGGCAATCCGTGTGTCTTCACTTCCGCTGAAAAGCCTTGCAAGCTCTTCGCGATTGTCAAAGAAAGCCAGAATAATCGCCGGTTTTGTTTCGCGGTATTCCCGCTCAATTTCTTTATAGTATGTGTTGTCTACAAAATACAGCAGGCTTCCGGAAGTGGTTGAAATGCCATAAACGGTAAAACTGTGCTTTCCGACCGTAACATCAGCTCCGTTTAGACTCAGCAGCTGTGAAACGGTTCTCGGATAAATCAGCTTCTGAATACTGTAGCCGCGGCACTCTCGCCCTCCACTTACCGTATTCAGAAAAGCGTCATTAACCCAAATAATGTCATTGGCTGTGCCAACCAGAGCAACCGGAAGTGCAAACTTCTGCATACTCCGGTACTGGTCGCCTGTAAGCACCGTCTGGGCACTTTTCATCGCATTCTGCACATGGATGTGAAAGCGGGAAGTCGTTATTGCCACCAAAACAATGGAAGCAGCGGCCAGCCCAATTTCAATCCAGAATACAGTTTTGTTCCAAGCCAAACACGGCAGGGCCATAAAAGCCATAACCGCCGAAAGGGCAAAGAACACAGGGGAAGCTACCCAAACTTTACGTTTCACGCCAATATCTCCTTAATGGAGCCCTGCAGCTCAAACCTCCATAATAATCGGCAAAACCATCGGGCTGCGCCGTGTCCGCTCATACAGCAGGCGGGAAAGGCCATCCTTGATTTTTGTTTTAATAGTGCCCCAGTCGTGAATTTTCTTTTCCGCACAGTCTTCGAGTATTTTCGTTACCAAATCGCGTGCGTCGTCAATGAGGGGTTCTGATTCGCGCACATAAACAAAGCCGCGGGATACAACATCCGGGCCGGAAATAATGTGGCCATCATCCGAGGAAATAGTGCAGACGGCAATAATAAGACCGTCTTCCGCAAGATGTTTGCGGTCACGCAGGACGATGCTGCCCACATCGCCAACGCCAAGACCGTCAACCAGCACACGGCCGGCCGGAACCGATGGAAGCTTCTTCATATAATCTTCATGCAGTTCAAGGCAGTCGCCGTTGTCACCAATAAAAACATCTTTTGGCGATTTGCCGAGTTCATAGGCAATTTTCGCATTTTTCTGCAGATGTTTCTGCTCGCCGTGAACCGGAATAAAGTACTTTGGCTTTACGAGAGCCTGCAGCAGTTTGATTTCTTCGCGGCAGGCATGGCCGGAAACATGCACTTCATACATAGACTCGTAAACGACCTGGCAGCCGCGTTTCATCAGCTCGTCGATTACGTTGCCAATCGTCTTTTCATTGCCCGGAATCGGGCGCGCGGAAATAATGATGAAATCGCCGGGGCCAACTTCTACCTTGCGGTGGTCGGCAAACGCCATACGGGTCAGCGCACTCATCGGCTCGCCCTGACTGCCTGTTGTAATCAGAACAATCTTGTCTTTTGGGTAACGGTTAATCGTGTCAAGGTCAATCAAAACGCCCTTTGGCACGGTAAGGTAACCCATCTCAACACTAATGGTCATCACATTGACCATGCTGCGGCCGGAAAGTGCAACCTTACGCCCGTACTTCACTGCACAGTTGATAATCTGCTGCACGCGGCTTACATTGGAAGCGAACGTCGCTATGATAATGCGGCTGTTTTCAGCACGGCGGAAAAGCATATCGAAGGAATTGTCCACCGTTGTTTCTGACTTGGTGTAACCTGCGCGCTCTGCATTGGTAGAGTCGCAGAACATGGCCAGAACGCCTTCTTTGCCAAGTTCGCCAAAACGCGCAAGGTCTATCATTTCGCCAAGGGTCGGCGTACAGTCAATTTTGAAGTCGCCGGTATGCACCAAGGTGCCCGCCGGTGAATGAATTGCCAGTGCTACAGCATCCGGTACGGAATGGTTCACATGGATAAATTCAACATCCATGCAGCCAAGGCGAATGTGGTCGCCCGGACGCACGCTCACCGCACGGACCTTGCCCGAAAGGCCGTGTTCCTTGAGCTTGCTGTCAACAAGAGCGAGAGTGAACTTTGTCCCGTAAATTGGAAACTTGAATTTTTTCAGAAGATATGGCAGAGCGCCGATGTGATCTTCGTGGCCATGTGTCAGAACAACGCCGCGGATTTTGTCCGCATTGCGCTCAACAAATGTGAAATCAGGAATGACCATATCAATACCGGGCATATCATCGTCCGGGAAAGACATACCACAGTCTACAATTATCATGTCATCCTGGCACTCAAAAAGGGTAAAGTTTTTGCCAATTTCATTTAAGCCGCCCAGGAAATAGGCGCGGATAGCCGGCTTCTTAGAATTCTTCCTGACGCCGCGCTGGGAGCGCGTATTCTGCCGCTTCGGCAGATTCTGTGTCACCGGTACAGACTCGGCTGCAACGTTCTGCGTTTTTGGAGCAGGAAGCGGCTTCGCCGGCGAACGCTTTCTACGCACCGGACGCTTAGGTTCAGTGGAATTTTTCTCCGTTTCCGTCTGAGCGGTCTTTTTCATTTCCGTTCTGCCGCGCTGACGGTTCTGGGGATGCGGCTGCTCACTGATGCGGCGCTTCGGTACCTCTACTTTCTGGTAAAGTCCCGCATGTACTGCACTTGCTGCCTCAGCCGACGTTTTAGCCTCGCTGCCGCGTTCCGCTGAAATATTTTGTTTTTTTTCTGTCACAAAATAACCTCCATTTTATTCCGGCTTTCCTCATTTTCCGCAGGCAAACGGGCCGAGCAAAAAAATCAAGCCATTATTTTTATAATGATACCTTTTGCACATATTATCGCGCAAAACGTAAACTACCTCATTGATTTCTGTTCATTTTTGCGAAATATAAACCGAACCAAACCAAATATATAATATATTACTCTGAAACACATCCTCTGTCAAGCATGGCAAGCTGTAACATAAGAGTATATTTAGCATATCCGGTATATTTTATAAGCATTATTTCACTTTTTACAAGCCTTATTTCTTGCTTTCCCCCACAAGAATGGTATAATTAAAGTCACATTTTGCGCGTAGCGCTGGAAGCCGGAGGATAAAATGAAACAAGTAGAAATCTACACAGACGGCGCCTGCAGCGGAAACCCGGGGCCGGGCGGTTGGGGTGCCATCCTCCGCTATGGCGGCCGCGAAAAGAAAATCAGTGGCGGCTCACCTGACACGACCAACAACCGCATGGAGCTAAGCGGTGTGATAGAAGCCCTGAAATGCCTGAAGGAGCCATGTGAAGTTGTTCTGACAAGCGACTCGCGCTATGTATGCGATGCCATAAACAAAGGCTGGGCCGAAAAATGGCAGAAGAACGGCTGGCGAAAATCCGACAAGAAACCCGCCTTGAACAGCGACCTCTGGCAGAGCCTGCTGGATCTGCTGAAAGTTCACCGAGTAACGTTTCGCTGGATCAAGGGCCACGCGGGTTTTCCAGAAAATGAATGCTGTGACCGCATGGCTGTTGCGGAATCACAGAAATACAGAAAATAAAAAGCTCCCCGGCATCGGAACCACTGCATTCCGTCGCCGGGGAACTTTTCTGTATTTCAGCGGTGATCTTTTTCTTTTACATACATCAGCGAAGCGTGACCGTCATTCCCACGTGCGGAACGCAGGTCGAAAATCTTCAGGGACTTGATAAACGGAGTAAGTTTATGAAAGCCAAAATTCCGCACATCGAAGTCCGGGTAACGCTTGGTGAGGATATTCCCAATATCGCCAAGGGAAGCCCAGCCGTCATCATCCGACGTTTCCTGCACAATGGTAAGGACGGTATTCCGCACAGCATCAAGTGAAGTATGGTCCAGCCCGGAAAGGCTCTGCGCCGGAGCCGGGGCATGGTCATTTTCCGGAATGTCATTCCGCGCCAGCACCTCAAGGTACTTAAATTTGTTGCAGGCGGCAATAAACGGGTTCGGTGTCTTTTTCTCTCCCATACCGACTACAACCATACCGGATTCACGCAGGCGGGAAGCGAGGCGGGTAAAGTCGCTGTCGCTTGAAACGAGGCAGAACCCATCGACATTTCCGGAGTACAGAATATCCATCGCATCAATAATCATGGCAGAGTCGCTTGCGTTTTTTCCGGTTGTGTAGCTGTACTGCTGAATTGGTGTGATGGAATTGTCCAGCAGAACATTTTTCCAAGAAGTCATAATGGGCTTTGTCCAATCACCGTAAATTCTTTTGATGGTGGCTACACCATCGTTTGATATTTCATCCAGAATGAACTTGATATATTTCTCCGAAACATTTTCGGCGTCAATTAATACCGCAAACCGCTTTTCGTCTGTCAAAAAGCATCTTCCTCCCTCAAATGGTCAATGTGCAAGCAAGTCGGTCTTTTCCGCATGACCGGTGTAAGTAGGAACAAGGCGGTGAACAATCTGAATCATTTTGACATTGTCTATTCCTGCTGCCTTGCGGAGCTCTTCAATGTCATCAATAAAGGTATCCTCGTTAAATGGAATGGGGTTACCAATATAAATCAGTTCGTGTGAAGTCTTCTTGCAGCCGCCTTCGCTGTCGAGCAGAAGTTCCTCATAGAGTTTTTCGCCTGGGCGCAGGCCGGTAAATTTAATTTTGATGTCGACATCCGGTTCATAGCCGGAAAGGCGAATCAGGTTGCGTGCAAGGTCAACAATTTTAACCGGGTCGCCCATGTCAAGCACAAAAATTTCGCCTCCCTTTGCCATGCCGCCCGCCTGAATTACAAGGCGCGCTGCTTCCGGAATCGTCATAAAATAACGAACGATGTCCGGGTGCGTAACGGTCACAGGGCCGCCTTCGGCAATCTGCTGCTTGAAAATCGGGATTACACTGCCGCTGCTGCCAAGGACGTTGCCAAAACGCACGGCAACAAATCCTGTTTTACTGTGGCGGCTGTAGTACTGCACAATCAGCTCACAGATTCGCTTCGTTGCGCCCATGATGTTTGTAGGGTTAACAGCCTTGTCGGTTGAAATAAGGACCATGCGCTTTACGTGGTACTTGTCGCAGGCCTGTGCAACATTCAAAGTGCCAAAAACATTGTTCTTTACCGCCTCACCCGGGCTAAGTTCCATCAGCGGAACATGCTTATGCGCTGCCGCATGAAAAACCACATCCGGATGATAGCATTCGAACACACGGTCAATTCGGGCACGGTCACGGACAGAAGCAATAATGACTTCCATGTCCAGCTCTGGGAAACGGCGCTTGAGTTCGTTTAAAAGCACATAGGCATTGTTCTCGTAAATTTCAAGGACAACCAGTTTCTTGGGGTGAAAAACAGCAATCTGGCGGCAAAGTTCACTGCCAATGGAACCGCCGCCGCCGGTTACAATAATCGTCTTATTTTCAAGGTAGCCACTGATTTCTTCGGTATTCAGCTTGATTTCATCGCGGCCGAGGAGGTCAAGGATACTGACGTCACGAACTTTCAGCGGGCTGTTGGCTTTTTCTTCCAGCATTTCATAAAGGGCTGGGATTGTTTTTAGTTTGCAGCCTGTTTTGGTGCAGGTATTGATAATCTCGCGCTTGTCCGCCTGCTTGGCAGTGGCGATAGCAAGAATAATTTCATCGACACGGTACCGGTCAACCATTTTGGGAATGCTTTCGCGCCCGCCGGCAACCTTAACGCCATGAATCCGTGTGCCGCGCTTTTTGCGGTCATCATCGATTGCAACAACCGGAATTCCCTGTGACTGCGGTGAATTTTTCATATCCTTAATGACCATAGAGCCCATTTCACCGGCGCCCACAATCATAACGCGCTTCGTTTCACTGTTCTGCCCGCGGCTGACGGCGCGCTTGCGTTTCAAGCGGCGCATAAAGCGCACACTGAAGCGGGAACCTCCCACAAGAAAAATTGTAAGAAGCCAGCCCATTACATAAACGGCAATCGGAAAACGCTGAATTGGAAAACCAAACGAGTCGGTAAGCGTATTGGGGAAAACCGTGTAGCCCAAGACGGTATTGACCAGGCAGGCGGTTGTAGTGCCATAAAAAATCTGGAGCAATTCGTCAAGGCTTGCAAGCTCCCACATGGTGCTGTAAAAACGAAAAATTGCAAAAATTGCGACGCAGACTAACGTCATCCAGGGAATGCTGGCCTTGAAAGAATCAATATAATCAAACGGAATTCTGTGGTCCGGCAGGAACCGGAAAACAAATGCAAGCCAGTAGCTGAGGAAAACACAGATTACATCTGTAATAATTTGTGGAATCAAATTTCGAATGCTGCTTTTTTTGCTTATCATAAAATTACTCCAATTCGTATCAATACTAACCGAAATAGTATAGCACAGTTTGGAGACAAAATAAACACTGTTTTTTCTGCTTCTCGGCTTCTGTTTTCATTTTACCCGATTTTCCTGCAGCTTTTTTCAGCAGTTTCTACAATTTTCAGCGGAGCGCCATCTAAGATGTAGGAAACATCTGCCATCTTTTCTTTTTCTGCCGAGTTGTGCGTAATAAAAACCGCAAGTTTCCCCTGAACGGCTTTCAGAGTCAGTTCCATCATTTTTTCGCGGTTCTTTTCGTCCAGCCGTTGGAAAGGTTCGTCCAGCAGAAAAATATCTCCGCCATATGCCAGAGCCCGTGCAAGCGCCACACGGCGGCACATGCCACCGCTCATTTCACGCGGCTTTTTCTTTTCTTCGCCCTCAAGCCCGACTTTTCGCAGCCATTCCGCGGCCTGCCGCAAGCCTTCTTTCCGGTCGTGGAAGACGGCCGCGATGTTTTCTTCCGCAGATGCCCACGGCAGAAGCCGGTCTTCCTGAAAAACACAGGAAACTCTGCGGCCTTCTATGCCGGTAACACAGCCGGTATCAAGCTGTGCAAGGCCCGCAAGGCAATTTACCAATGTCGTTTTTCCGCAGCCGGATGGTCCAAACAGGCAAAAAACGCCGCTTTCCGGAAACTGCAGGGTAAAATCCCGGAGGACTTCCCGGCCTCCGTAAGACTTAAAGGCGTGTGCGATTTGAAGGTTCATAACGGTTCCCTCACAGCTCAAAACTAAATTTTTTCGCCGCGCGCTTCATCAGCCGCGTCACAAGGTGTTCCAGCAGAACGCTCAGCAGGATTACAACAGCCGTCCAGGCAAACAGGTCGGCCGTTTCCAGATAAATTTTAGAATCATAAATGAACCCACCGATGGAAAACGGCAGGTTGGCAAGCACTTCGGCCGCAACGCCGGATTTCCATGAAAGGCCAAGGCTTGTGGTGCAGGCAGCCGTAAAGTACGGCATAACAGAAGGCAGGTAGACACACCGCGCAGTTTTAGCCGGGCCAAAGCAAAACATCCGGCTCATCTGCAGCAGGCCGACATCGGTCTTCTGGATTCCTTCCAGCACATTTTCCCACACGACCGGAAAAACAATCAGGGAAGCGGAAAAAGCCGGCACAAACTCAGCGTGCATCCAGACCAGAGCAAGAATGATAAACGAAGCGACCGGAGTCGCCTTAATCACGCTGACAACCGGCCGAATCAAAGTGCGGCAGGTCTTTGAGCATGCAGCAGGCACTGCAAGCAGGATTCCCAGTGCCATGCCAATGAAAAACCCGCTTAGGATTCGCAGAATGGAGCGGAGCACAGTCAGCCAGAATTTTTGCTCCGCCCCAAGCTGAAACAGCCTTTGTAAAACGCAGGCAGGAGATACTACCAGTATCTCCTGCCCAACGCATAAATAAACAGCCTGCCAGACACAAAGCCAGAAAACAGCCGTAAGAAGTTTGGCCGCCCAGCCCGGAACAGAAAATTTAGCCTTCGTAGTAGAAGTCATCATTGGGAAGTTTTCCTCCGACTGATTTTGGATTGGACTGCTGCAGGACTTTCAGAAAATTAGAAACTTTTGTCTTCATTTCGTTTCCGTCAAGATAAACAATGCTGCAGTTTGGAATTGCTTTCTGCGCAACAGCCGCATTCATGATACCATATTTTTCGGAAAGCTGTGCAGCTTCTGCAACATTGGAGTTGGCATATTTTGCGGAAGCCTTATATTCTTTCAGAAACGTATTGAAGGCGTCCTTGTTTTTCTCGGCAAAATCTTTGCGCACAATAAGGCATCCCATCGTCAGAACGCTGGCATCTTTGGAAGCCTTTTTCCATTCATCCGTAAGGTTCAGGGCGACGCGGATATTTTTATTTTTCAGCGTTACCTGCGTTACAAACGGCTCAGGCAGAAGGGCAACTGTTGCCTTGCCGGCCATAAGGGCCGAAGCGACTTCGGCATGCTGTGCCTTATACTCAACCTTTACATCTTTGCCGACTTCCAGTCCATTTTGCTTCAGAATATAGTCCAGGGCATACTCCGGAACTGCACCCTGACCGGAAGCCAAAATAGTTTTTCCTTTTAAATCCGCAACGGAATGAATGGCTGTCCCATTTTCCACAATAGAAAGCACACCAAGCGTTGTAACAGCCGCAAGTTGGACTTTTCCTTTTGTTTTATTGTAAAGCACTGCTGCAAGGTTCGTCGGAACCGCAGCAACATCTGTGTCACCGCTTACAATTTTTGAAACTGCGTCTTCCGGTGCAGCCACAAGCGTAAACGTGTCGTTCCCCGCTGTTTTTTTGGCGTCACTGTCACTCATCAGCTTAACCATGCTAAGGCCGGTCGGGCCTTTCAGGCCTACAACCCTAACGGCAGTTTTTTCCGCCTGCATACTGGAAGACTGTGCTGCGGAAGACGGCTGGCTGGAAGCACTGCCTGTGCTGGAACATCCAGCGGCAGAGAGTATCAGTGCCGCGGCAAGCGACAAAGAAACGATTTGCTTTGCGAAACAAGACTTCATAAAGATCCTCTTTCCTTAGTTTATCACAATTCTCCAAAGCTGGGAAACTGTTTTCATTTTTTTTCGGAAAAACCATGGCTGCGAATGATTTTCCTGCCCTCGCGTCGAATTTTATTCTCCATTTCCAGTTCATCAAATGCGCGGTAAAGTGATGCCCGGCCAATCCCGAGCATATCCGCTAGGCGCGTCATGGAGCAAGGCATTTCAACCGTTTCCGGTTCCTCTGCGAGAGCCGGCAGCGAAGCAAGGTAGGCAAAGAGGCGGCTTTTGGCCGACCCGCCTGTGTAGTGGTCAATGCAGCGGTTCAAAAAGCAAATACGGCCGGAAAGAAAAGCAATGTAGTTTTCCGCTACCGCAGGCTCCTTGCGAAAAAGCTCCTGCAGCAACTCCTGCGGCAGGAAGAGCACCCGGCTGCGCCGCATGGCATAAATGTCGGAAACATACTGTTGCGTGCTGTTAAAAAGGCTTGCAGCGCCGAACACATTTCCAGAAGAAAAAGTATTCAGCACAACTGCCGAACCCTCCGGCGCCGCTTTAACGGCTTTTAAGCGCCCGGCCAGCACTACGCCAAGGCTTCTGTGGTAAACGCGGCGGGTATAAACTGCCTCTCCGCTTTCAAAAGCCATGCAGGTACATTCCGGTGACCGAAAAGCAGCCAGAATACTGCCTGATTCCACACCACAGAACAAAAATGTTTTGGAAAGGATATCATAGCAGCTGCTCGTTTTTTTTACTTTGTACATAAGTCCGCCTGTTTTTGTATTATTTGATACACTTTCTGTAGTATAATGCCTTTTTCACCGATTGTCAAGAATTTAACGTACTTTCTAGCTTCTCCGCTTTCTAAAGCGTTTGCATCAAAAACGGACTTTTCCCTGCCTCTTGGTAAAACCACGGCTTACCTGAAAAATCTGCGCACACAAAAGGACGGCCGGAAAACCGGCCGCCCTGAAGATTCTTGTAAAATATTTATTTCTGTGACTTTTCTGCTGGGGTATCTTCCGGAATCTCTATGGAATCAATGCTTCCATCCGAAACCTGTACACTTCCCTGAAGACTGGCCCCATTCTCAACAGTAAGCGTTGTGGAAACGATGTCGCCAAGGACAACAGCACTGCTTTTACAGCTCACGTTACCCATAACATGGATATTTCCCTTCAGCTTTCCGCCAAAAACAAGGTCACCGCACTTGATGTCGCCAACTACGACAGAGCCGCTGTCAACTGTAATGGTCCCGGAAGCACTTACATTTCCACGCACCGTACTTTCCAGCAAATCTACATCCAAGCCCTGCACATCGTTCATCATCTTGCCGTTGATTTTGACTTTGCCGGTTGTATGGATGCTGCCGGTAACAGTGCCATACATCTCAATGCTGCCGTCAGACTTAATGTCACCGGTAATGACAGTATCTTTGGATACAACAATAGTATTGTCTTTCGACTTGCTGTTATTTTGCAGAGCCGAATACTCAGGCTCTCTGCCGAAGAATTCATGCTTTGGGCCGTTTTTTTCAGGGCTTTCGACTTTTTCTAATGATGTTTCGTCTGCTTTCTCCTCCGCTTCGGGACCATCCCAAATCTGCTTAATTATATGGGCAAACCCACCGCCGCTCTTGCCGATGCTTCCCGTATTCATAACTATACCCCCCAGTTTTCATTCAGCCTAATTACTGAAAATAACTTTGTTTTCTATTATATAATAAAAGTTACCATTTTCCCAGCTTTTTTCAAAATTTTATAGGGAGCCAGAATGCGGAAGGGATTGCAACGTTCACTTGATTTGCTTTGATGCCGGATACAAAAATCCCCGAAATTCTACAAGGCTCTTGCAGAACTTCGGGGAAAAATCGAATTTTACCGTGTCATCAAGCTGCAAATTTGATTGGAAAACTCGACCGGATCGTCTATGGCGGCGCCTTCAATCAGAAGCGCCTGCGTGTAAAGCAGTGAAGTATACTGCTTTAATTCATCCTTGTCATCCTTGTACAGGCCGCAAAGTTTTTCAAAAATTGGGTGGTTTGCATTAATTTCCAGCACACGCTGAGCCTTGACCTGGCTTTTGTCAACATTCGGCATGGAATTCAGCACTTTTTCCATTTCCATGGAAATAGCTCCGCTTGTTGAAAGGCAAACCGGGTGGGTCTTAAGTTTCTGAGAAAGAATCACGCTGCTTACTTTTCCTCCAAGCGAATCCTTCATGAAAGCCAGCATATCCTTGTTCTCTTCCACTTTTTTAGCGGCTTCCTTTTTCTCTTCTTCAGACTCAAGACCAAGGTCGTCCGCTGAAATGGATTTAAACTCTTTGTCATCATACTTTGTCAGCATGGAAACAGCAAACTCATCCACTGGGTCGGTCATGTAAAGAATTTCATAGTCATGCTCCTTCACGGCATCGGCCTGAGGAAGCTTGTCTATGTGGTCAACCGTATCGCCGCAGGCGTAATAGATATACTTCTGGTCTTCTTTCATGCGGGAAGTATACTCCTTCAGTGTAACAAACTTCTTTTCGCTGGAAGAGTAGAACAGAAGTAAATCTTTTAAAGTGTCTTTGTGCATACCGTAATCCTGGTAAACACCGTATTTCAGCTGCAGGCCAAAGTTTTTGTAAAACTTCTCATAATCGTCACGCTTATTGTTCAGCATCGTTTCCAGCTCGCTGTGAATCTTCTTTTCCAGGCGCTCCGCAATGAGCTTCAGCTGCGCGTCATGCTGCAGCGTTTCACGCGAAATGTTCAGCGAAAGGTCCTGTGAATCCACAAGGCCGCGCACAAAGCTGAAATAATCCGGCAGAAGGTCAGCACACTTGTCCATAATCAGCACGCCGTTTGAATAAAGCTGCAGGCCCTTTTCATAGTCGCGCGTGTAAAAATTAAACGGAGCATGAGACGGAATATACAGAAGCGCGTGAAAAGTAGAAGCGCCTTCCACATACATATGAATCGTTTTGGCCGGATTCTCATAATCGCCGAACTTGCTCTTATAAAAATCATTGTACTCGTCTTCGGTAATTTCATTTTTGTTTTTGCGCCAAAGCGGAACCATGCTGTTTAGGGTTTCGTTTTCCGTGTATGTTTCATACTCGTCTTTGCTGCCTTCCTTCAGGCGGCTTTTTTCCACATCCATCCGAATGGGGTAGCGGATATAATCGGAATATTTCTTAACAAGGGATTTCAAGCGGTAAGGATCAAGATAATCACTGTATTTCTCGTCATCCGTATCATTTTTGAGCTGAAGGACAATTTCCGTGCCGCGCTCCGCTTTTTCGCAGGGCTCAACCGTGTAGCCTGCCGTGCCGGAAGACTCCCATTTCCAGGCTTCGTCGCTGCCGAAAGCCTTGCTGGTCACCGTAACATGGGAAGCCACCATGAAAGCCGAATAGAAGCCAACGCCGAACTGGCCGATAATTTCGATGTCTTCCTTCTGCTCCATATCCTTTTTAAAGTTCAGTGAACCGCTCTTGGCAATCGTGCCGAGGTTCGCTTCCAGCTCTTCTTTTGTCATGCCACAGCCATTGTCGGTAATGGTAAGGGTACGCTTGTCCTTATCTGCAATCAGATTAATGACGAAGTCGTCCCGATTCAAGCCGGTGTTTCCGTCTGTAAGCGCTTTATAGTACAGCTTGTCTATGGCGTCGCTCGCGTTTGAAATAAGTTCCCGAAGGAAAATTTCCTTATGCGTATAAATGGAATTAATCATCAGATCCAAAAGGCGTTTTGATTCCGCTTTAAACTGTTTCATTGCCATGAAGTTCCCTTCCTGTCATAAATTTAGCACTCTAATGCTTCAAGTGCTAATATAATAATAAACTTCTGCGTGCAAAAAAGCAAGAGAACAATTATTAAATTTTTATTGCCGTTCTTTCTCCTATTTTGACAGAGAAAAAGGCAGAGGGCCTTTCGGCAAACCTCTGCCTGTAAAATTACTTTTGCTTCGGCTCTTCCGGTTTTTTCAGATTTTCTTCCAAAGAAAAGGGTGAAGCGTAGTCGTGGTCAACGGTAACGACAGTGTAATAGTGCGGATTAATCTCCCGTATCACGCGGTTTACAGCATCCAGCAGCTCCTGGTCATTCATGCGGAAACCAAACGGGACACAAACGTCAAACACAAGGTTTGCATGGGTTGTACCCCAGACAACACGGAAATCGTGCATACTGATTTCCGGTGAAATTTCGGCAATTTTTTCCTGCACTTTTCCATGCAGTTTATTTGTGCGCTCGTCATTCGTAATGATTGGGTCCATGTGTATGACGAGGTGAATATCTTTTTTTGTCAGAAATTCACGTTCTATATTGTCAATAATGTCGTGGCTTTCGATAATATTGCGCTCGGCGGGAACCTCGCAGTGAACCGAAGCGAAGCAGCGCCCCGGGCCATAATCATGTACTGTAAGGTCGTGAGCGCCAAGAATACCGGGGTTTTCCCGAATTGTGCGGTAGATGTCGTCGACTAACTCTTTGGAAGGCGCCTCGCCGAGAAGCGGGTCGCTTGTTTTCCGGATCATTTGAAAGCCCGTTACCATAATTAAAACCGCGACTGCCACGCCCATGTAACCGTCAAGGTTATAGCCGTTAAAGTGCGTCACAAGCGCGCCTGCCAGAACGGCTGATGTTGTGATTACGTCGCTGCGGCTGTCCGCTGCTGCGGCAGCCAGCGTTTCAGAATGCGTCATACTGCCCACTTTGCGGTAGAACCGTCCCTGCCACAGTTTCAGTAGTACAGAACCAAGAAGGATAACTGCTGTAAGCAGAGTAAAGCTGGAATTTTCCGGGGCTATAATTTTTTGCACAGAATCCTTTGCAAGCTGAAACCCTACAACAAAAATCATAAGGGACACAATCAGCCCGCTGATGTACTCAAAACGCGCATGACCGTATGGGTGTTCCCGGTCCGCCGGCTTGGAGGCCATTTTGAACCCAATCAGCGTAATAATGGACGAAGCAAAATCACTCAGGTTATTTACAGCGTCTGCCGTAATTGCAATACTGTTTGAAAGGGTTCCCGCTATGATTTTCACAAAAAACAACAGCAGGTTGGTACAAATACCCACAATTCCCGAAAACCTGCCGTAATTCCGCCGTACTTCCGGATTCTGTATATTTTTATAGTCCGGAATAAAAAGGCGAATCAACAGCTTTGTCATTTTGCAGCCTCAAAAAGATTTCCGCCGCGGCAGTCGATAGCCACAATCAAGGGGAAATCTTTAACCTCCAGTTTTTTTACTGATTCACAGCCAAGGTCCTCAAATGCAATAACCTGAAGCGATGAAACGCATTTTGCAGCAAGTGCTCCTGCACCGCCGATGGCGCAAAGGTAAACTGCTTTGCTGCGGCGAATAGCCTCCACAACTTCCGCAGAACGGTCACCTTTCCCTACCATGGCCTTCATTCCAAGGCTTAGAAGACGTGGAGCGTACGGATCCATGCGGGCAGAAGTGGTAGGCCCACAGGAACCGATTGCCATTCCCGGCGGAGTAGGAGTAGGCCCAGCATAGTAAACAACAGACCCTGCAAGTGGGAACGGCGGTTTCTCGCCGCGGTCCAGCATAGCGCAGATTCGCTTGTGGGCTGCGTCGCGCGCCGTATAAATGACGCCGTTCAGCAGCACACGGTCACCTGCGTGCAGTTTTTCAGCCCATACAGAACTGTCTTTGGTATTAATATGATATTCACTCATAAAATGAATTCCCCAGTTCTTTTAAAAATTACAATAACGGGGAACCGCCGGCGCAGTTCCCCGTTATTCTGCGGCAAAGCCGCTTACAAACGATGTTTTAGAGCATTCTTTTCTTCTTTAGGAAGAAATACATACCGCCGGTAAGAACGGCGGCAAGAATTACCGGAAACCAGAAATTTGCAAGGGGAATATTCCCAACATGCATCCCATACAGCCCAAAAAGAACAGCCGGTATGGAAACAAGCAGAAATATTGAAACAAGCCTTCTCATGGAAGTGTTCAGATTATTGGAAATAACCGACGATGAAGCACCCATGGTTCCGCTGACAATGCTGAGGTAAATACTGGACATCTCAATGGCCTGCTTTACTTCAATCAACACGTCTTCCAGGAGATCCTGGTCTTCATCGTACATTTTTATTACGCGCCCGCGCATGATTTTTTCCAGCGTAATTTCGTTGCCCTTAAGCGACGAGGAAAAATAGACCAATGATTTTTCTATATCGAGCATCTGCAGAAGTTCCGCATTGCGCATAGAACGGCGAAGCTCTATTTCCACATAATTGCTGATTTTATCAATCTGCTTCAGGTACTGAAGAAAGCGTGCGGCTACGCGCAGCATGATATGAAGCACAAATCGGGTTTTTAAGTTTGTTTGCACCCCACGCACAAGTCCCTGTGCGAACTCGCCCACAACAGGATTGTCTTTTATAGAAACGGTAATAACGTTCTGCTCCGTGATAATAATGCCAAGCGGCATTGTGGTATATGAAATGTTGCGGCCTTCCTTTTCCACTACCGGAATATCAATAACAATGAGGGTATTTTCATCCTCATGGTCAATGTGGGAAGACTCCTCCTCATCCATTGCTGCACGGAAAAAATCCGGTTCAATGCTAAAGTCGGCAATCAGGCCGTTGATTTCCCGGTCATCCGGGGCAACACAGTTAATCCAGCAGCCAGGCTCACAGGCAGTAAGCTGCGTCATGCGGCCATTTTCCGTTTTGAAATAGGACAGCATTGTGTTCATCTCCTCTATGAAATTTTCGGTCGGAGTTCCCATATGGGTCAGGTTTCACAATGCCACCCCCTTATTGTTTCAATCCACGTGTAATTATAACACAGCATATTGATATTTCAAGTGCGCAGGAACAGTTTTTCTGGCTTGCAGGCAAAAAAATACCCCGCTTTCAGAGCGGGGCATTCAAGCCGAAAAGGCACCCGTTACATTAGGTCTTTCGGCTGAAGATCTGCATGATGTCGGTAAAATCGTCATCTTCCGGAGGTATTTCCTTTTTTTCTGCTGGCTTAACAGTCTTCTGCGAAACAGAAGGCTCCGCTTTCCCAGCCGTAATAACTTGTTTCGGCTCAGTTTCATCCGCCTCACCCGTTGGGAAACCGGTAGCAATCACCGTAACGCTCATTTCGTCATCCATGTCTTCGTCAAACGCAGCGCCCCAAATGATGTTTGCATCTTCATGCGCCTGTTTTGATATCATGGTAGAAGCAGCTTCCATTTCATCAAGGCCGATGTCCGGTGAAGAAGTGATGTTGATAATAACACCCTTTGCGCCGTTGATGGAAGTTTCAAGCAGCGGGCTGGAAATTGCCATCTTTGCCGCTTCCTCCGCCTTGTCTTTTCCGGAAGCACGGCCTACACCCATATGTGCATAGCCTGCATCCTTCATGACGGCGGTAACGTCGGCAAAGTCCAAGTTTACAAGGCCAGGCAGTTTAATCAGGTCTGAAATACTCTGAACGCCCTGGCGCAGAACATCATCTGCAACAGAAAAAGCATTCAGGAGGGTAATACGCTGCTCGCTGACGAGTTTCAGGCGTTCATTCGGAATCACGACGAGGGAATCGACGTGTTCCTTCAGTGCAGTAATGCCGCTTTCGGCCTGCTCCATACGGCGGCGGCCCTCAAATGAAAACGGCTTTGTAACAATACCAACGGTGAGTACGCCCATGTCATGAGCAATTTCGGCAACAATCGGCGCGGCGCCTGTTCCGGTGCCGCCGCCCATGCCTGCGGTAATAAAGACCATATCGCTTCCGCGGATTGCCGCAGCAATGGCCTCACGGCTTTCATCGGCAGCCTTCTGACCCATTTCCGGTTTGGAGCCTGCACCCTTGCCGTGGGTGATTTTCTCGCCGATTTGAATCTTCTGCGTTGCCTTAGAACGATACAGCGCCTGCTTGTCTGTATTTACACTGATAAATTCGACGCCCTGAACTCCGGCCTCCACCATGCGGTCGATCGCGTTGCCGCCACCGCCGCCTACACCGATTACTTTTATCTGTACAATATTGTCGAAGTCGTTGTCAATCTCAAAAGGCATTGCGCCGATTCCTCCCTTTTATTTATCTCAAAGGAATTGTGTTCTTGTTATACGAACCTATGTAAAAAACCTATAAGAGTAATTATACACTTTCTGTAAACAAATTCAATTCATTTTTTTCTAAGTGAAAAGCCAAAATTTCTACTTTTTCGAGGTACTCGATGAACTTGTGCCGTAATCCGGGTCAAAATACGCTTTGTTTGTGTCGGAAACAACCGACAGATTTAAACTCCCCTTTTCCGTTTTTTTGATATTGTTCTTTAACAGGCTGTCTGCAAATTTGAATTTGTAATCAAGGTCGTCCGGTTCGCCGAGATTCAGGGAAATACGGTTTTCGTAAGTCAGCAAAATTTTTGTCGACTTCGTAAAATCTGCCGCTGTAATCTGTTTGCCAAGGCCGCTTTTTTCCAATGCCCCCATGACTGTGCAGAAGACTCCCTTGCGGGTATTATCAGAAAACTGTGCCGGAATGCCTACCTGCACTTTTTTCAGTGTGATTCCTTTTAATACTATGCAGCTTTTTGACGGCGCCGTTGTTTTTTCAAGCACCGTGCCGTCCTTTCCAAGCACTGCATAACCATTTTGGAACGGGACAGCACCCCATTCGGAAGCTTCTTCCACATCTATCTTTACCCCTGTGGGAAATGCTCTGGAAACTGTCACTTTGCCGAGGTAAGGCAGTGTCTGACGAATTTTTGCGGCGGAATCGCTTGTTTTAATCAGAAAAAGGTTGTCCCCGTTTTGAATACCACTGGCCTGCTCAATCTGTTTTTGCGTATAGCGGGAAGTGCCCGTTACGGAAATGCTGTTAATTTTGAACAGCACCGTAAGCGAAAGAACAACCGCGGCAGCGATAACAACAAGAAACAAAAAGATATAAAAAATAACGAGCATATGGTGCCGGTGCTTTTTCCGCTGCACCGCGCGGCGGTTCGCTGCTTCAGCATACTGAGCTTCCCGCTGCACGGCGGAAACGGCGCTGTTTCTGCCGGGGCTTTCCCGGGCGGCGCTGTACTGCGGCTGTCTTCTGTTTCTTTGTACATCCTTCCGCATGGTGTTCCCCCCTACGTCTTGATTCTTACAATATCAGCGCCAAGCGCGGACAAATTTTCTTCGAGCTTTTCGTAGCCGCGGTCCAGATGATGCAGACCGCCGATTTCCGTTACACCGTGTGCCGCAAGCCCTGCCACAACAAGTGACGCTCCTCCTCGCAGGTCTGTAGCCTCCACTGGCGCGCCCGAAAGCCACTCTACACCGTCTACAATCGCCACCCGGCCCTCCACCTTGATGTTGGCGCCAAGCCGGAGCAGTTCACCAACATGTTTATAACGGCTTTCAAAAATATTTTCCACGAAAATACTCGTTCCATCCGCTATTGTCGTCATCGCCATGATTGGAGCCTGCGCATCTGTTGGAAAGCCGGGGTACGGCATGGTTCGGATTGCCTTGATGCGGTGCAGGCGCTTCGGCGATACAATGCGGAGGCGGTCGCCGTCTGCTTTCAGGATGCATCCACTTTCCTCAAACGCCGGTACAATCGGTTCCAGATGCTGTTGAACGATCCCCGTTATGGTAAGCGTACTGCCCGTGGCAGCCGCTGCGGCAAGGTAAGTCGCCGCCGTAATTCTGTCCGGAATCACCCAGTGTTCACAGCCAGTAAGGTGCTGCACTCCTTCAATAGTGACTGTGCTTTCACCCGCACCATGAATCTTTGCACCACAGGAGTTCAAGAAATCCGCGAGGTCGCAGATTTCCGGCTCACGCGCCGCATTGTTTATCACGGTAATCCCCTTGGCCAGCACGGCGGCTATCAGAATATTTTCCGTAGCACCCACACTTGGAAACGCAAGGGAGATTGTTGTGCCGGTCAGTCCATTCGGTGCAGAGCATTTAAGCTTTCCGTGGTCTTCATCAATTATGACGCCCATACGGCGCAGCGCAGCAAGGTGCAAATCAATCGGGCGGGGACCAAGTTCACATCCGCCCGGGTAGGAAAGAACCGCTTTCCCAATACGGCTTACGATTGCGCCCAAAAAAATAATGGAAGAGCGCATCTCCCGCATCAGGCAGTCCGGTATCTCATACCGGCTGGCTGGAGTAGGGTCAATTACGATTACCCCAGCTCCCTGATTTGTAATGCTGCAGCCAAGATGGCGCAGAATTCGCTCAGCTGTTTCCACATCCGACAGGGCAGGGCAGTTATGTAAAGTACACTCCCCACCGCAGATGAGGGACGCCGCCATCAGCGGCAGCGTGCTGTTTTTTGCGCCGTGGATAGGAACTTCGCCTTGTAATTTCCTTGCGCCATGAATCAACAGTTTCGCCATAGCAGCACACCCCCATACTTTCTTTTTTATAGTATGCTTTTGGGGGCAATGCGGTTACGGAATACTCAGTGGCGCTCAGCTAAGACCTCCTTTATGATTTTATAGATACGCTCGTTGGCATCTAGGATAGCCATTTTACGGGCATTTACGCCAAGCGTGCGGAGTTTTTCGGGTGTGCTGAAAAGTTCGTTTACCTTTTTGCAGAGTGCCGGTCCATTCAAATCTTTTTCTTCCAGAATTTCAGCGGCGCCCCGGTTTACCAGTGCCATAGCGTTGTGGTACTGATGGTTTTCCGCTACATTCGGGGAAGGAATCAAAATGGAGGCTTTCCCTTGTGCCTGCAGTTCACTCAAAGTGATGGCTCCTGCACGGCAAATAACAAGATCCGCAGCAGCAAGGCATTCCGGCATATTACTGATATACTCGCGCACATCAAGTTCCTTGTGCTCTTTCAGGTTAACACCTTTCTCCTTCAGCAGGTCAGGGAACCACTTTCCCCACTGGCCGTAACCGTGGATATGCTGGTACTTCCCGCTTTTCGCGCTTTCGGCAATTAAGTCGGCACAGGCCTCATTGATTGTGCGCGCGCCAAGGCTTCCGCCAAAGGAAAGAATGAGCGGACGTTCGTCAAGGCCAAGCTTTTCCCGTGCTGCCTTTCGGTCTACGCGAATCACTTCCTGCCGTACGGGGTTGCCCGTAAGTACACAGCGCGCCGTAGGCGCCAGATATTTTTGCGCATCTGCAACGGCAAGCATCGTGCGGTCGGCGTGTTTGGAAAGCACCTTATTGGTAACGCCCGGAAAAGCATTCTGCTCGTGAATCAGGGAAGGAATTTTCATCTTTATGGCTTCCCGGATAACCGGGCCTGCAACATAGCCGCCCGTACCGATGCAGACATCCGGCTTAAAATCACGGATGATTCGCTTTGCCTCGCTGCTTGCTGTAAAAACGTGAACGGCAGCGGCGGCATTTCTTTTTACATTTTTCCAGCTGAGTTTTCGCTGAAAACCGGCAACCGTGATATGCTTAAAGTCAAACCCTGCCGCGGGAACGAGGCGCTCTTCCATGCCGCCCTTTGCACCGATATACAATATTTGGGCATCCGGCTCTTTTTCGCGTAAGCAGCCCGCAATCGCAAGTGCTGGATTAATATGGCCGGCAGTGCCGCCGCCGGCAAACAAAACCTTCATGAAATTTGGTCCTACTTTCTAAGTTTTTTCGGCGGATGACGTTCGTGAAATGGAAAGCACGATGCCCATCTCCGCCAGAAGTATTACAAGCGACGTGCCGCCGTAGCTGAAAAACGGCAAGCTGATACCGGTGTTTGGAATCGTGTTGGTTACAACGGCGATATTCAGTACCACCTGAATCCCGACCTGGAGTACGAGGCCTACGCCGAGAAGCATGCCGAATTTGTCCTGTGCATGGAGCGAGATGCTGATGCCGCGCCAAATCAGCATGGCAAAAAGGATAATAATAATCAGTGCGCCGATAAACCCGAGCTCTTCACAGACGATAGCAAAAATAAAGTCGTTCTGCGGCTCCGGCAGGTACAGGAACTTCTGACGCGACTGCCCAAGGCCAAGGCCAAGCAGCCCACCCGAACCGATGGCATACAGAGACTGCCGCGTCTGCCATGTGTTCTGAATCATTTGTTCGCTCGCGTTAGAAAACGGATCAAGCCAGCCTGCAATACGGTCACTTGTGTAACCAAGCTTTCCGGAAAAGGCAACAAGGTACACCATGGCGGCTCCGGCAAGACCGAACGCTCCGACAAACCATCGCAGTTTCACTCCACCGATAAACAGCATCACGGCGCCAAGCAGGAGTACAATAATGGTAGCCGAAATATGCGGCTCTTTCACCAGCAGACCACAAATAGGAAGAAGAATCAGCAGGTACGGCAGGATTCCATAGCGGAATGTGTCCATACGGCTGAAGTTCAGCGAAATTAAATGCGCAAACATTAAAATGATGGCAAATTTTGCAATTTCAGAAGGCTGAAACTGCCCGAACGGACCAAGGACAATCCAGCGGTGAACTTCGTTTATCGGATGAAGCACAAGTACAAGGCCAAGAAGTGCTATGGAAAAGAGCAGCACCGGGATGGCAAACTTGTGCAGATGGTGATAATCAAAATACGAAAGGGCTATCATAACCGCCACGCCAATCACAGCGAAAACAGCCTGCCGTTTAATGAAATAGTAGCTATCACCGGAAAAATGATAAGAAGCATAAGCATAGCTTGCTGAAAACATCATAATCAGGCCAATAATAACGAGTACCAGCGTAAGAAACAGAAAAGGAAGATCCATGCCGGAACGAACAGAAAACAGCCGAAACTTTTTTCGGACTCTTCCAGCTGGAACAGGCTTGTGTTCACGGTTTTGCGGAACGGCACTGCGCAGTGCCGTTCTAGGTGCGGCAGTTTTTTTCGTCATGCTCTTACCTCCTTTTCTCTTCTGAATTTTCTAATTAAATACCGTAAATCACAAGCAGTGCAGAAACCACTCCAAAAATAATTGTCACGAGACTGAAAATCCCACAGATTTTTACTTCACTCCAGCCGCACAGCTCAAAATGGTGATGAATCGGGCTCATCTTAAACAGGCGCTTGCCATGCGTTGCCTTGAAATAACAAACCTGAAGCACTACGGAAAAAATCTCGCAGAGATAGATAATGCCGGAAATCAAAATCAGCACCGGCAGGTTCAGTCCAAAGCCCAGCGCACACACAACCCCGCCGAGAAAAAGTGAACCAGTGTCGCCCATAAAGACCTTAGCCGGGTTGAAATTCCAAATCAAAAAGCCAAGGCACCCGCCTGCGGCAGCCGCGGCGAAGATTCCGATGGGCGTAAGGCACAGGCGAGGAAGGGACGAAATGACCAGGAAAGCAAGTGCCACAAAGAAAGTAACGGAAGCATTCAGGCCGTCGATTCCATCTGTAAAATTCACTGCGTTTACCATACCAACGATGCCGAGAAGTGAAACGACCCAGTACCATATGCCCCAGTCAACACTGCCGACAAACGGGACCAGCATACGGCTGCCGCAGCCGGAAGCATACAGCGAATAAAGGTACGCGCCCGCAACGAGGAATTGCAAAACCAATTTTTGCTTTACATTGAGGCCAAGGTTCCTTTTTTTAATAACTTTGATATAGTCGTCAATAAAGCCGATGAAGCCAAATCCGCAGGCCATCAGGAACCCGCCGACAATTTTCGTCGACATTCCCATAACAGCCGGGCTGCTGCCGGAAACATGAAAATACCAAGGCTCGCAAACCACCAATGCTAACGCAATGCCAGCTATAAACATAAACCCGCCCATCGTAGGCGTCCCATTCTTCTTGCGGTGCCATTTCGGCCCCACATCCCGGATTGTCTGACCGAAATTTATTTTGTGCAGAAATGGCACAAGCCATTTGCCAATTAATGCCGTTGCTGCAAAAGCAATCAGCGCAGCCGCCGCAATGTAAAGTGAGTTCATTATTCTTTTCTTCCACCCTTTGTTAAATTGCTGTTAATTTCTGATCTCCCTTTTTCTGCGTCTATGCAGAAGGTTCCAGCCGGTTCAGCGCTTCCAAGATCTCTGCAAGAGGGATTCCCACTGCTATGGCGGCAGTTGCCGCCGCAAGAGCATCCTGCACATCTTCGGCACAACCCGCTTTCAGACGAGCACGACCAATAATGCCAACCCCCACAATTTCGAACGCTGTGCCGCCCTCCGGCAAGGCACGGATATTGCGTGCAGTAAAGTCGGCGTCATTGCTTTCCGTTGAGTAGGTAATCACTTTATGAAAGCTGAATCCAGTTTTCTGCTTTTCAGGCCGGAAGCAGGTTACACAAGCCGGGAAAAGCGGAGAGCCTGAAAATTTTTCCGGCTCTTCCGTGAGCAGCACGGATGCCGGTTTCTCCTGCTTCTGAACCGTTTCCACAGAAGTAATGGCAAAGGCATCCCTCCCCGTGTACGCAAGAATCTGTTTTAAAAAATAGATTTTCCGCTCGTTTCCACCCGATATTGCTATGATCTTTTTGTCAGCCATAAAAATGCCTCTCTTCGTGCTGCATCGTATGGGCAGCGCTCGGAATATTCTTTTCTATGCTACCGTACTTCGTTTTTCTCGGAAAATGTAACGGTAACAACCGTGCCGGGAGCAACCTTCATGCCGGCTGCAACGTCCTGTGAACTGGAAACCGCAGCTGAGCTCGTAAGAGCAGCACCTGTAATAGTAATATTAATGCCGGCGTCCGCCGCCTTTTGGTTTGCATCAGAAAGCGAAAGGTTCGTAAGACTTGGCACAGTAACCTGTTTAGATGCGCTGGCCGAGTCGGTGAACAAAACGACCGTACCGCTCTTCGGAATGTCCTTTCCAGGCTCCGGTACTTGTGAGGTAACTGTTTTGCCATCACCATAGACTCTGACAGAAAGGTTATTCTTTGCCACCTCATTTTTGGCTGCAGCAACTGACTTGCCTACCACATCCGGCGCTTTGCCGTCAAGTTTTTCAAGTTCTGCCTGGCTGTACTTCGGCTCAACGCCAAGGTACGGCAAGACCTGCGTCATAGTTGCAAGAAAAGTCGGCCCGGAAACCGGACTGCCATAGTAACCGTTAGGGCCGTGCGGCTCATCATAGAACACCAGCATGGCAACTTCAGGGTCATCGGCCGGTGCAAAGCCACAGTAAGAAGCAATGTACTCCGAACTTGTTTTGATTTCCGTCTTTTCGGAAGTACCTGTTTTGCCTGCTACGCGGTAACCGGCGATATAACCGCTTTTCGCTGTACCGCTTGTGGCGTCTTCCTGCAAAATTTTGCACATCCGCTTAGAAGTGTCTTCTGAGATAACCTGCCGTTTCGGCGCAGTGGAAACTGTTTTCACTATATTGCCGCTGCTGTCGACAACTTTGCCGACGATGTGCGGCTGTACAAGATAGCCGCCGTTTGCAACGGCACAGCAGGCCGTAATCATTTGAATCGGAGTAATTTTATTTGTCTGGCCAAAAGCAGCGCACGCAAGGTTGATGGGGTCGAGCTGGTTTTCCGTGTAAAAAATACTGCGCGACTCGCCCGGCAAGTCGATTCCTGTTTTGTTTGCAAATCCGAAGGCGTCAAAGTATTTATAGAAAAGCTGCGGCCCAAGTTTCTGCCCGACCTGTATAAAGACAATATTACTGGATTTACAGATGCCTTGGGCAAATGTGAGGCTTCCAAAACCTCCGGATTTCCATTCGTGGATTTTATCTGTACCAAACTGGATGTAATATGGACAGTTAAAGACCGTATTTTCGTTGACAAGGTTTTCTTCCATGGCCGCCGAACCGGTCACCATCTTGAAAACTGAGCCAGGGAAATACGTATCACTGATACATTTGTTCCGCCACTGCTCCTGCAGGGCTTTTTGTGTTTCCGCGCTTTTCTGTGCCGAATCCGCTATTTTGGAAACTGCCGCTGCTTTTGTCGGGTCAGCTATAGTGAACGGATTGTTCGGATCAAAGTCGCCCTTAACGGCCATGCCGAGAATTGCGCCGGTCTTCACATTCATTACAATCGCGCATCCACGGTTCTGAACTTTATTATTAGCAAGTCCTTCCGCAAGATACTTTTCAACGTAATGCTGTACAACTTCATCAATGGTAAGCACAAGGCTGTCGCCGTCTTTTGCTGGGACTTCCTGCTCATACTGAAAGCCCATGTCGGTTCCTACGGCATTTTTGGCCGTTACAAGGCGGCCTGCCGTTCCCGTAAGTTTGCTGTCATACTGGGCTTCCACGCCTGCCAGGCCCTGGCTGTCAGTTCCGGTAAAGCCAAGCACCGTAGCGGCAAACTTGCCATATGGATAATATCTTTTGTAATTTTCCACAAGGCGGATCCCATTTGTAATCTTATTGTCCGTTTTGAACTTAAGGATTTTGTCGCGGACATCCGACTCGACTTTGCTTTTCAGTTTATCGTAATACGTTTTTTTCTGACTGCGCTTTACAATCTCGTCCTTGCTGATGCCAAGAATTTTGGAAAGGCCTGTAGCGATTATGTCGCGATTTTTGTCGTTAATAAATGCAGGTTCCAGAATCACGTCCCACACAGTCGCGCTTTTGGCAAGCTCTTTCATGTTACAGTCATAGATTGTACCCCGCTTTGCTGAAAGCGTTGTGTCTTTCATCTGCTGTTCCACAGCGCGCATTTGCAGGCTTGGGCCTTCCACAAGCTGTAATTTCACAAGGCTGTAGATAACAGCGCCGAACCCAACTGCAATTAATAAAATCAAACTTAGCACCGTTCTGTGCCACATACGAACTGTTGTACCCTTTGCCATAAGCCCCTCCAAAACTCTAATCCTGCAAAAGCAAACGAGAGTCAAGAATCTCTCTTAACTCTCCCACACACCTGCTCAGTGCTCTGCGGCGCTAAACAATATTTACTGAAACCCTACACCTTTTATGACAGAAACCCCTTTACAGCTTCCCATGCACGTTCCAGCCAGTTTTTATTTTGAGTGCCGCCCACCACTTCGCTGCGGTCGCCCTTGGAAAGCGCCACCGTCGTTATCTGACTGCGGGTCGTTTTCTGCATCCCAAGATTCTGTGAAGCACGGTTTTCCACCGCTTCCATGGAAAGCTTGGAATCTGATTTTATTTTCAGCTGTGCAGTAAGGTTTTGCTGTTCCTGCAGTGTTTTCTGAGCTGTTCCCATCTCATCGGAAAGCTGAGAGAGCTGCACCTGCCCGTTCACATAAGCAGCCACAATTCCAGCAATTATCGCAAACACTGCAAAAATGGCAACCAGGCGGAAAGGGCGTACTTTTACATGACGGTTCGCTTCCAGCTGTTCTTTTGGAAGCTCAATGACATTTGACTTTCGGGGCGGCTCCTGTTCAACTTTGCGGTTAGGTTCAAACAGTTCAAAATTGTAGGCGCTGCTTTGGTTGGCCATGGTTAATCACCCCATTTTTTATTCCTGTGTTTTTTGTTCTCTGAGTTTTATACAAACCCGAAGCCGCGCACTGCGGCTTCTAGGATTTTCTTCCAGTTCTTCTGGTGAAGGGGGAACACCCTTATGGTACAAGAGTTCTGCCTGTGGCTTGCGGCCACATACGCAGACTGGAAAATCCGGCGGGCAAATGCACCCTTGGCACCACTTCGCCATGCGCTGCTTGACAATTCGGTCTTCCAGCGAATGAAATGTAATAACGGCTAAACGGCCTCCGGGCTTCAAAAGCGCAAACGCTGCATCAAGCCCTTCCGAAAGACGGTCAAGCTCACCGTTGACCTGTATGCGAAGTGCCTGAAAAGTTTTACGCGCCGGATGCCCCGGTTCACGCCGTACCCGTGCAGGGACAGAGTCTTTCACAATTTCAGCAAGCTGAAGCGTTGTTTCAATCGGTGCCTTTTCGCGTGCCCGAACAATTCCCTGCGCAATAGACCGAGCATTACGGTCTTCGCCGTACTTTGAAATAATCTCCGCAAGTTCCTGCCACGAAAGGGTATTTACAAGATCTTTCGCAGAAATTCCCTCGCGGCTCATGCGCATATCCAGCGGAGCGTCATGCCGGTAAGAAAACCCACGCTCCGGGTTGTCGAACTGATAAGAGGAAACACCAATATCAAGCAGCACACCGTCTACGGCGGAAATACCGTTTTCTTCGGCAGCCTGCTGCATCTCGGTAAAGTTGCAGCGGCAAATAGTGACGCATGGGAATCCGCCAAGACGCCCATGCAGAACTTTTATCGCATCCGGATCCTGGTCAATCGCCAAGAGCCGGCCTGTTGTCAGTTTTTCAGCGATTGCGTGCGAATGACCACCACCGCCCGCTGTACCATCCACATAAATCCCATCTGGCTGGATGTTCAAGCTCTCAATGGTTTCGCGGAGCAGAACCGGTTTATGTGAGAATTCCATGCCGTCACTCCTAAAAATCCAATTCGTCCATCACTTCAGCAAGATTTTCCTGCGTCAGCGTAGAGTTAAATTCGTTCCATTTTGCGGTATCCCAAATTTCTGCGCGACTTGAAGCGCCAATGAAAGTTACATCTTTGGAAAGGCCCGCATACGTTCTAAGGTTCTGTGGCAGGAGAATACGGCCCTGCTTGTCCGGAATGGCTTCGGCAGCACCCGAAAAGAAAAAGCGCTGCAAACCGCGGGCCTTCGAAACCGGCATAGCGCTTACTTTCTCCTGCAGCTTTCCCCAGCCCTCCGGCGAAAGCACAAAAAGGCAGCCATCCAGTCCCTTCGTAACATAAAAACACTCTCCAAGGTCCTCACGGAACTTGGAAGGGACAATCACCCTGCCCTTCAGGTCAATATTATGTTGATATTCACCAATCAGCATAAGCTTTCACTTAAGGTCCTTCGCACACATAACTACCACTTTGTGCTTTTCGGCCTCCACCTTCCGCCACTTTCTGGATATAAATTATAACGTATTTATTCTGGAAATGCAACAGGTACTTTCCGTCAAAATCAAGCAGCACATGGATTTTCCCCTTGTTTTTTGTCGAATTGATAAGCAGTCATTATGAAAAAAAGCGCCGCAGTATCCCATGCTGTGGCACTTTCCTCTGAAGCAAATAAAAATTTCACATATAAAAATATTGCTAAAAAATTTTAAAAACAGCAAAAAAAAGCTGCAGCATTTTCATGCTGCAGCAAGCACCGGAGTTTCAGCCGATTTCGACAGCAACTCTGGTATTGTTTCGGGTCGCTGCGGAACGCATTACAACGCGGATTGCCTTGGCAATGCGGCCCTGCTTGCCGATTACGCGGCCCATGTCGCTTTCTGCAACGTGCAGGTGGTAAACGACTGTTCCATCTTCGGTAGGGTCGTCAACGTCAACGCGCACTGCGGACGGATCTTCGACCAGCCCTTGCGCTATTGTGATAAGCAAATCTTTCATTGCACTGCACCCCCGAATTACAGGACGCCCTGCTTTTTCAGCAGCGCTTTTACGGTATCGGTCGGCTGTGCGCCGTTCTTAATCCATTCTTTTGCTTTGTCTGCGTCTACCTTGACTTCAGAAGGCTCGACGAGCGGATTATAGACACCGATTTCTTCAATGAAGCGGCCGTCACGCGGAAAACGCGAGTCAGCAACAACAATACGGTAGAAAGGAGCCTTTTTTGCACCTACTCTGCGCAGTCTGATTTTAACTGCCATAATTTTCACCTCCACAATATCTCTTCATATCTTCACCGGCAGAAGCCGGGTGAAAACCAATTAAAAGGGCATACCGCCCATGCCGGGGAAACGCCGGCGCAGTCCTTTCTTTTTGAACTGCTTCATCACTTTCTGCATTTGGTCAAAGCCCTTCAGCAGGCGGTTGATATCTTCCACCTTCATGCCGCTGCCAACCGCTATGCGGCGTTTGCGGGAAGGATTGATAAGGCCTGGCTTTGCGCGCTCTTCTTTCGTCATGGAAAGGATGATGGCCTCGGTTCGGTCCATCTGGTGGTCATCAATGTCAACGTCTTTCAGTTGCTGAGCCATGCCCGGCATCTTGGAAAGGACGTTTTTCATAGGGCCCATCTTTTTCATCTGGCGCATCTGCTCCAGTACATCATTGAAGTCAAGGCCGCTGTGCAGCATTTTCTGCGCGGCTTCCTCCGCTTTCTTTTTGTCAATATTCTTCTCGGCATCTTCTATCAGCGTTAAAACGTCGCCCATGCCAAGGATGCGGGAAGCCATACGGTCCGGATGAAACACTTCAAGGTCGGAAAGCTTTTCGCCAGTGCCGGCAAATTTAATCGGCTTGCCGGTCACTGCACGGACAGAAAGCGCCGCGCCGCCTCTGGCATCGCCGTCAAGCTTGGTAAGGATAACGCCGGTAATGTTCAGCAATTCGTCAAATGACTTTGCGACATTTACGGCTTCCTGCCCCGTCATGGCATCGACGACCAGCAGAATGTCGGAAGGATGGACGGCTTCCTTAATGTTTTTCAGCTCGTCCATCAGTGCTTCGTCAATCTGCAGGCGGCCGGCAGTGTCAATTAAGACAAAGTCGTTGCCGTAATCTTTTGCATGGGCAACAGCCGCTTTGCAGATTTTAACGGGATTCTCGGTTCCCATTTCAAAAACAGGGACCCCTGCGCTCTGGCCGACTATCTGCAGCTGCTGGATAGCGGCAGGCCGGTAAATATCGCACGCCACAAGCAGCGGGCGGTGGCCCTGCTTTTTCAGCATAAGGCCAAGCTTTCCGGCATGAGTCGTTTTGCCGGAGCCCTGCAGGCCGCACAACAAAATAATGGCCGGCGGCGAAGACGGGCTGTTCAGGCGGGCTTCGCCTCCACCCATTAAAGCCGTAAGCTCTTCATTTACTATTTTTATTACCATCTGTGCCGGAGTAAGGCTTTCCATTACTTCGGACCCAACAGCACGCTCGGCAACTTTGGCGGTAAACTCTTTTGCCACTTTATAATTGACGTCGGCTTCCAGCAGTGCAAGGCGCACTTCATGCATAACTTCCTTTACATCCGCCTCATTCAGTTTTCCCTTGGATTTCAGCCGCTTGAAAACGGCTGAAAGTTTTTCCGAAAGACTTTCGAATGCCAAGCACACCCCTCCTTACTCTTCACTCAGCTTTTGTACAGTACCAAGGATTTCCCCAGCACTTTCTTCTATTTCCCGCACCTGGCTGCAGCGGGCGTTATACTCCCGGATGCGGCTGGCCGCTTCGCTTATTTTTTCCATGCCGCCGCGCAGTTCCTGAAAACGTGCGGCAAAACCAAGCCGGTCTTCCGTTTCTGTAAGCTGTGCCTCGGCCCTTTTAATGGCATCGCGCACGCCTTGGCGGGTAATGCCCTCATTTTCGGCAATTTCCGAAAGAGAAAGGTCATCGTTGTAATAATACTCAATCACTTCCCGCTGCTTGTCTGTCAACAGGTTCCCATAAAAGTCCAGCAAGAAAGAGATACGCATATCTTTTGCCATAAAAAAGCACCGCCTTATGTAAAGCATTTGCTCTTTACACGTTTGATTATACAAGAAGTTTTTGTGGGTGTCAAGGCCTTTTTCTTGTCACCCAACCGAAAGATGCGTTTTTGTGGAAACTTTCAGTTTCCCGTCCTCCATGTGAAAGCTGCCCAGCGTAACCGATGCGGAAGCTGAGAGCACGGAAGCGTTTACCGCAGGCGCTTCACAGGAAACAGTATTTCCGGTTACCTGAAACCCATTTGGCAAATGGCTTTTCGCTTCGCCAAGGAGCCACTCCGGCGAAACTGGAATGCTCCCAACATGGGCACTGTCCACCTGAAAAAGGAGACGTCCGTTTTTACTGTCGAACGAAGGCGTCACGCCAAACGAAACTCCAAAATCTTTACCATGATATGTAACTGGGAAATACATCACCGCATGGCTTCCGGAGGCTTCCGCCACTGCCACGCCACGCAGGCGCAGCCCCTTTCTTTCTGTTCCGGCATTGTGCTTTTGGTACAGAGACGCAAGGTACCCGTTTACTTCATCTGCGCCGAAACTGCATTCCTGCTGCGCCAGCGCACCTTTGACAAAATCCTTTGGGAGAGCGTCGGAAGGGGCTGTCTTTTCCAGTCCGCGCCCGGCATATGGGTCATGGAACGCCAGTGCAGACAGAATTCCGGCTGCGGCAAGCAGCACCGCGAGGACGATGAGAACCACTGTTAGTGCATGGCTGTGCTTTTTTCCAGGCACTTTATAAGTATGGACAACAGACGCTGAATACATGGAATTCCTCCTTTTTCACGAAAGAAATGTGGGGCGTAAAATTATTTCAATTCCGCAATGGTAACACCGGAGTCGCCTTCGCCAAACGTGCCGAGCCGGTAGCTTTTGATTGCCGGGTGGTTCTTCAGGTGCTTCTGAACTGCACTGCGCAGCACACCAGTGCCTTTGCCATGAATGATGGTGAGTTGGCCTACGCCGGTAAGCGTTGCTGAATCGATAAACCGGTCGACATCCATTAGTGCTTCGTCCGCTGTTTCCCCGCGTACGTCCACTTCGGCAGAAGCTCCTTTTGAACGGTCAATCTCTTTTGTGACGGTGCGGAAATTCCGGTGTTCCTTCTTCGCTTTTTCAAGCCGCAGGTTGGAAAGCAGAACGCGCGTCTGCAGAATACCCGCCTGCACCAGAACTTCCGGTGGGTTGCCCTCCGGCAAATGCAGCACGGTTGCCTTCTTGTCGATGTCGTAAATGAGAACGGAATCGCCCACTTTCAGCGGACGCGGCAAACGGTAGCCCGTTTCTTCTTTCTGGTTTACAGGGTCGGCAGTGCTTTCCAATTTGCGCAGACCGGCGTTCAGGTGTGCTTTCTGTTCCGCCGAAATTGCCTTGTTCTTTTGCTTTTTAATTTCATCCAGCTCGTTCAGGAGTTCATCTATCTGGGCACGGGTACGGTCGACAAGCTGAGCGGCCTTATCGCGGGCCTGCTGCATAGCACGGTCGGTTTCGGCCTGCACACGGCTGCTTGCTTCTTCTGCTTCACGACAGGCTTTTTCAGAAGCTGCGCGCGCCTTGGCAGCGGCCTCCCGCTCATCGTCGAGTTTTCTGCGGCTTTCCTCCAAGCTGCTCACCACATCTTCAAAGCGCCTGCTTTCACCGGAAACCAGCGATTTTGCGTGCTCCACAACTTTTTCATCCATACCAAGGCGCTGTGAAATGGCAAACGCATTGGAACGGCCCGGCATACCAATCAGCAGCCGATAAGTTGGACGAAGCGTCGCCACATCGAATTCGCAGCAGGCATTCTCAACGCCTTCAGTCTGCAGGGCATAAGCCTTCAGCTCCGCATAATGCGTTGTTGCAGCAATCTTTGCGCCTTTGCGCCGCAGTGCCTCCAAAATGGATTCCGCAAGCGCGGCGCCTTCAACCGGGTCGGTCCCTGCGCCAAGCTCATCGAGAAGGATCAGGCTGTTTTCATCGGCACACTCCATAATTTCTATTATATTCTTCATATGTGCAGAAAAAGTCGAAAGGGACTGCTCAATGCTTTGCTCATCGCCAATGTCGGCAAGCACCTGATGAAAGACGGAAAGTTCACTGCCCTCTGCCGCCGGAATCATCATGCCGCACATGGCCATAAGAGTCAGCAGACCGACAGTCTTTAGGGAAACGGTCTTGCCGCCGGTATTCGGCCCTGTTACAACAAGCGTGTCAAAACGGGTGCCAAGTTCGATGTCTGTAGGGACAACTTTTTCTTTGTCAATCAGCGGATGGCGTGCCTTGTGCAGAACGATTTTTCCTTTTTCATTCAGTTTTGGGCGTGTTGCCTTCATACGATAGGCAAGCGACGCCTTGGCAAAAATCACATTAAGTTCAATAGCAATGGCGTACCCACGCACAATCGTGTCGGCAAAGCTGCCGGCTTCAGCGGAAAGCTCGGAAAGGATGCGCTCAATTTCCTTTTTTTCTTCCGAAAGCAGAACTTTTACTTTGTTGTTTGCTTCCACTGCGCCCATCGGCTCAACAAATACGGTCGAGCCGCTGGCTGATGTATCATGCACAAGGCCTGGAATCTCGCTGCGGTACTCCGCCTTGACCGGGACGACAAAGCGCCCTTCGCGAATGGTGACGATCGGCTCCTGTAAAAATTTTTGGTAAGACTGCGAATGAGTCATATGATCCAGCGTTTCACGCGCCCGTGTGGATGCCTGCCGGATCTTTCTGCGAATGTCTGCAAGGGCAGGCGACGCATTGTCCGCCATCTCTTCTTCCGAAAGAATTGCGCCGGTAATGCGGTTTTCAAGGTATTGATTCGGTGTTAAAAGGCTGAAGCGGTCATCCAGCACGGTTTTAATGCCCGCGCTTTTTGAACGCCACTCTGAAATGCCGCGCAGGGTACGAAGCACAACGGCAATTTTCAGCAGTTCCGCCATGGTAAGCATACCGCCCTGCTGTGCGCGCCGCAGCGGATTTGTCACATTGGAAAGGCCGCCGAATGAAGGCGAGCCAAAGCGTGCCATCAAGACGAAAGCATCGTCGGTTTCCTGCAGAAGGCGATCTGCATCTTTCGGCGAAGGCTGCAGATTCAGCGCGGCTTCAGCAGCATCGTCGCACGATGTCTGCTCTGCAAGGAGTTTCAGAATTTTATCGAGTTCCAAAGCTTTTTCGTGTCGTTTTAATTTTTCCTGCATAAAAGGTTCATCCTTTCTGGGGTTCAGCCGTTCCGCCTTCCTGCGCATGGCGCAGAGTGAGAACGACTATTTCCGGGATATTGTTGATTCTTGCGCCGCAGCCAAGGCCGCGGCTTACAGCCATCTGCCGCTCAGGGAACTCCTGCGAACGGTAAATTCCCTCGCTGTAGCGTGGGAAGAAGCTGCGTTCCGGCGAAAGAAGCGCACCATAATGCGGCAGGCGTATCATGCCGCCGTGAATATGGCCGCTCAAAGTCAGGTCAGCACCCCACGCGGCATAAGCTTCAAAAAAGAGGGGATTGTGTGCAAGAAGGATATGATACTCCTGCTGATTGCACGTTCCAAGCGCTTCGCTTACAGTTTCTGCTTTCAGCTGCGGTCTTGCCTTGCCGTGGCCATCCGCCCGGTAATAGCGCAGCGGAACCCGATAGCCGGAAAGACAGATGAATTCTTTGCCGTGTTCGAGTTTTGCGGAACAGTTATCCAAAAGATGTACGCCGCACAGCCTTAGGCCATTCATCAGCTGATGCCTTTTCTGAGAAGAAAGATCTTCCTCGTGGTTGCCGTCTACAAAATAAACGGAGCATTCCGCGCAGAGCGCTTTCACAAACTGAAACAGCTTCCCGTAATGCTCCATCTGGCGGTCGGCAATGTCACCGGTCAGCATAATTGCTTCAGGCGACTCCTCCTCAATTTTGTAAAGCAGGCGGCTGTTGTTACGGCCAAACGTGCATCCATGCAGGTCGGAAAGATGCACCAGGCGAAAGCCGTCAAAAGAAGGCGGAATTTTCTGTGACCGCACAATGTAACGCGAAGTCTGTAAAAAATGATTTTCAGGGAAAATATTAGTCGCGGCCCTGACGAATTTTCCGAGTGGGCCAACCTTTGCCGTTCTTGTCTGCATAAAAGCCTCTTGAAACAGTTATTTAATCCGGTGTTGATTCGTTCTGCATTTGTTTATAAAAATCCAGTGTTGAAAAGCCCCGCTGAAGCGTTTCCAGCACATAGCGTTCAGAAGCATTTCCCAGCTCGCGTTCCGCTTCTGATGAAACGCGAAAAGAAAACAGCTTGTCAAAATCCGCATAAATGGTATGGCGCAGCGCCGTTACAGCACCGCGGCTCAGTGTGCAGACAGGTTCTTTCTGCGGCTGAAAACACTGACTGCACAGGATTTTCCCGCTGCGCGGCAAAAAATACATGGTGTCCGCCTCGTAGCACCCGCACTCCGCACAGCATACAAGATCCGGCATATATCCTGCAAGCGACATCATACGCATTTCAACTATCGCTTTCAGAATGGCGCTCGGCTTTGTGCCTTTGCAGAGAAAGTACATGGCATTCAGCAGCAGGCGCAGAAAATCTTCCGCTCCGGAATCCTGCGGGGCAAGCACAGCAGCCAGCTCACAGAAATACTGGGCAAGCGAAAGGCGCCCAATATCCTTTCGAAGATCAAAAAAGACCTCAATTGGCTGGGCGTCATCAACTATGTAACTCTCCCGCCCCTCAAAAATTGTAAAGCGGGAGTAGGTGAACAGCCTTGTTGCGGAAAGTCTGGCGCCCCCTGTGCGGCCCGACTGATGGACAAACGCGCGGAGAACCCCCTTTTCCCCGGTAAGTATTGTTACCAGGCGGTCATTGTCACCCGTGCGTTTCTCCGAAACCACCAGGCCCCGGGCGTCTATTTTCATACTGATCCTCCTGCCGATGAACTTCGCTGTGGTCTGTTTTACACTGAACATACCTGAGGTAATCACGCACTGTTCCGGTACGGCTGAAATATTGCCACGCTCTTTTTTCATCGTTCATAAAAGCCACTCCCCCGTGCAAAGGCGCACAGCTTTTGTCGAAACTGCCGGCGCCTGAACTTTCTGTTCCATTAAGAAAGTATTTACGGCACGGCGGTTTCTATAAGCGGTAAATTGATGAATAAAAGCCATAATATAACATATTTCATGCCATTCTACATGAAACCGTGCTTTAGGATTCGTCAAAATCCGAGCTGTCATACCCAAAAGACCGCAGTGCAGCCTCCTGATTCCTCCAGTTTTCCTTCACTTTAACCCACAGTTTCAGGTTGATTTTGCAGCCAAAAAACTTTTCCATATCTTCGCGGGCGTATGTGCCGATTTTTTTCAGCATGGTACCGCCTTTGCCAATAATAATGGCCTTATGGGATTCACGCTCGCAGAAAATTGTGGCGGAAATATCGGTAATATCGTCACCGCCGCGGCCTTCCCGCTCCGACATACGCTCAACGCTCACAGCGACGCCGTGAGGAACTTCACTGGAAAGCAGGCGCAGCATCTTTTCGCGTACAATTTCGGAAGCAATGACGCGTTCCGGCTGGTCGGTCAGAGCATCATCATCAAAAAGATGGGTGCCAGGCTGAGCAAGCTTTTTCAGCTCTTCCGTCAGGCTGTCCATGCCGCTGTGCGTTTTTGCCGAAATCGGCACGACCGCCTGAAAACTGTAAAGCTTGGAAAGCTCCGCAATCTGCGCCATTAAAACGGACTTGTCCTGCAGCAAATCAATTTTGTTCAGCGCCAGGATAGCGGGAATATGCTGCTGCCGGAATTTTTCAATCAATTCCAGGGCAGAAGGTGAAATTTTGGTGCCCGCTTCTTCTACAAGCAGGCAGGCGTCTACCCCGCTGACCGACTGCAGCACCGACTTTACCATATACTCGCCAAGGCGGTTGCGCGGCTTCAGCAGCCCTGGAGTATCAATAAACACTAGCTGTGTTTCCGCCTGCGTCAGGATTCCCATAATGCGTGTGCGGGTCGTCTGCGGCTTATGTGAAACGATGGCAATTTTACTGCCAAGCAGCGCATTCAGGATGGAGGATTTGCCGACATTCGGCCGCCCTACGATGGAGACGAACGCTGTCTTCTGGCCGGATTCTTCTTTCAATATTTTTTCTTCCCTTCCGGTTGTGTTTTGTCTGTTTTGTCCTTTTGCAGGCGGTCACGGATTCCCGTCGGCCCCCACGCAATAAAAATAGCGCTTGCAATGGCAGTAAGCACAAGCACGGCAAGCATAAGCGGGTGTGTGCCATAGTAGGCGGCTATTGCACCAAAGACCTTTGGCCGCCAAAAGAGGCATACGCCAACACCCACGGCAAAAACCGCGCCCACCAGCACCGAGCCGGAGCCCATATCTTTTACAGCACGCACAGCAGGGTCATAGCCGTCTTTGCCAAAATCGGCAATGCCTTCGGCGACTGTGTTGAAGACCTCACCCATGATGACGATGGCAAACGTGAGGAACAGCACGGCATACGCGGTGCGGCTTAAATGAAAAAAGAACGAAAAAGCAAATACATACAGTGCTGCCACTGTATGTATCCGCATATTCCGCTCATTATTGATGCAGTAAATAATTCCTCGGAAAGCATACCGAAAACTGTTTAAGAACTGCAAACCTTACTCCTCGTCTTCATCCAGAACATAGCTGCTCGTGCTTGGCAAGCCAAGTTCCGTCATAACCTGTTCTTCCTTTTCGCGCATACGCACTTTCTGAATACCGCCCTGCACGTGGTCATAGCCCAGAAGGTGCAGCATGGAGTGTGCCGTTAAGTAACCGACTTCCCGTTCAAAACTGTGGCCATAACGTTTGGACTGCTCCATCGCCTTTTCCATGGAAATAACAATATCACCAAGGATTTTTGCCCCCGTGGAATGGTTGATGTCGTAAACACCATTCTCACCCATTGGAAAAGAAAGCACATCCGTCTCAGCGTCTTTGTTGCGATACTGCAGATTCAATTTATGAATCTGCTCGTTGTCAACAAAAATCACACTGATTTCGGCTGGCCCTTCAAACTTTTCCATACGCAGTACTGCATTGCAGCAGCGCCGTACAAGCATCCGCATACCGGTTGGTATTTTCACAGCCTTCTGTTTGTTATCGATAATCACTCTTATTTTTTCCATAACATTCACCGCCCCACCTTTTCATATTTATCGTAAGCCTTAATGATGTCCTGCACCAGTTTGTGGCGCACAACATCTTTTTCACTGAACCGTACCTGTGCTATGTCGTCAATACCCTCCAGAATGTGAAGAACTTCTTTCAGTCCGGAACGCTTTCCGTCCGGCAGGTCTATTTGGGTAATGTCGCCTGTAATGACCATTTTTGAGCCGAAGCCCAACCGCGTAAGAAACATTTTCATCTGCTCCGGCGTTGTGTTCTGCGCTTCGTCGAGGATAATGAAACTGTCATCGAGCGTACGCCCGCGCATATAGGCAAGCGGCGCAACTTCAATATTTCCGCGTTCCACATACCGCTGGTACGTTTCCGCACCCAGCATATCAAAAAGCGCATCATAAAGCGGCCGCAGGTATGGGTCCACTTTCTGCTGGAGGTCGCCGGGCAGAAAGCCCAGCTTTTCGCCCGCCTCAACGGCAGGCCGTGTAAGAATAATCCGGTTGGCCTCCTGTGCCCGGAATGCCTTGACCGCAAGGGCCACGGCTAAGTAAGTCTTGCCCGTACCGGCTGGGCCTACACCGATGGTGATGGTATGGTTTGCAATCGCCGTGCAATATCTTTTTTGGCCCAGTGTTTTTGCTTTGACCGGCTTGCCTTTGGAAGTGAGGCACACACAGTCGCCCGCCAGTAACTGAAGGCGTTCTTCGCTTCCTTCATTTACAAGGTTCAAGCAGTAGCGGACATTCTGCGCGCTTACGGTTTCGCCGCGGTTGATAAGCGACAGCAGGCTTTTTACAGCGCGTGCAGCTTTTTCAACATTTTCCGGATCGCCGGTAATCGTCATTTCACTTCCACGGCAGAGAATCTCCACCGAGTACTCGTGCTCAATGATTTTCACGTTTTCATCCAGATTGCCAAACAGCGCAGCTGCCTGCTCCATGCGGTCAATATTTATTTTCTCTTCGAACATTCCATCACCTGAAAATTGATACAACATTTCTTTTTATTTATTATATCACATTCTGCAAATATAGTAAGCATAAAATACACAAAACTTTGTTTCTATTTTATGAAAATTTCCGACTCTTTTGCAATGTTCTCTTCACAGGTCAGCTCTGCAGTAAGAGTCAGCGTGCCGCCGCTGCATTTTTTTGTGAGTTTTCTTCCGGTAACACGGCCGCCCTTCAGCAGCTGTTTTGCCTGTTCGTCAATTTGTTTTTCAGCAAGCGCCCCGGCCTCTTCCGAAGTACGGGAAGTATTTTCGTTTCGGACTTCCTCCCACTGCTCTTCATACATACCAAGCGGAAGCGGCGTGCCAAAAAGAGAAACGTCAAATTTCTGAGCCGAAACACGCCATGTTCCATGCGGCCTTCCTAAAATGCTCCCCGGCAGGCAAGCCCCGAACACATCAAAATTCCGGCGGCAGAGTTTGCGCCCCGTAGGTACAGTGCGCTGAAAGTGAAGCGGAATTTCCGCTTTCAGGGTATGCTTGGTTTCCGCAGTTACTTCCGCAGAAGCGTGCGTCAGGGTACTCCCGCCCGTCTGGTCGACAACCACAGCGCTTACAAGAAGTTGCCCCTCCACCACGGCATCGCCTTTTTTAACCATAGGTGAACCCGCATAAACCTTCAT
>JAEZFF010000034.1 GCA_023417635.1 Bacillota bacterium
TTCTCAGTTGATAGTTTGCCGGCTGTTATGAAGGTCGGTCAGGCTTATCAGGTCGCTATTAAGTCAAAAGACGGCACACTGCCGACTCTTGCTTTTGGTAACGGCGGTAACGGTGCTAACGGCGCTGTAATCACTTCCAAGAGCACAAAGGGCAACACAACTTATATTAAGTTCACTGCTGCTAGAGAAGGTAAATTTGGCCTGTATGTTTCCGGCACAAATGAAGAAATCCTTACAGTTAAAGGCAATGTGTGCGACACAGCCAAGGTTACAGTTAAGGCTAACGGCACATATCAGTTCAAAGTTACTGTAACAGCATGGCCTACATTCGCTATCGCAGGCGTTGGCACATATAAGCCAACTTCTTCCGATGTGAAGAAAGGCAGCATTGACTGCTTCTACAAGATTCACTTCAAGGGCGTCAAAGGCACACACAACGTTTATGTAAATGGCGTTGTTGTTGGTACAGTTACTGTTGCGTAAGCAATAGTAGGCAAATTAGCTAACCTACTTAGTAAGTTGTATTTGCGTGGCGGCGGTTGGTGCTTTGCACTGACCGCCGCTTAGTGCTAGAAAAAACAGAAGCGCACCCTGCATTTTGCGGGGTGCGTTTCTGCCGTTTCAAAGGGGCCGGTTTCTTAAGCGGGAACCGGCCCCTGCTGCTTTTATTTCGTGAGGGTGGTGTTTGGGTAGTACCAGGAAAGGATCTGTTTGTAGCCTGCGCCTTCGCGCGCCATAGCTTCCGCACCAACTTGGCTCAGGCCAACGCCGTGCCCGTAGCCTTTTACGTCAAAGGTGAAGCTGCCGTTCGTGAACGTTACGGTAAAATCCGCCGAGCGCAGACCGAAGGCAGTACGCACCTGGCTTCCAGTAAGAACCTGCCCGCCAATCTTGATATTCTTTACCGTTCCGGCTGGGGAGCGGTCGGAAGCGCCGACCCAGCTTTGGGCCGCGCCGCTCAGGTCTGCTTTTGGCGCGGTTTTCAGGATCTTAGCCTTAAAATCATCCGCCGAAAAAGAAGCGGAAGTCTGGTAGCCGCCCGCAAAGGCATCCCACGGGCTTGCGACGGAAACGAGGTACGGGCATTTGGAGCCCCACACGTCGGCCGCGTCTTCTGTGCTTCCGCCGGAAATGGCAAAGTAGGTTGCGTCTATCAGTTTTCCCCCGCTGCGGAGAACCTGTCCGGAAACGGCGTCACAGGCGCTGCAGATACTTTTATAGTATTGGTCGTACTTTCCTCCCCAATGCTTCTTCATATCATCTACCGTCATGTAAATGTTGCGGTTCGCGGTATCCACAGTAAAGTCTGCGCTGTTTGCGCTTCCCGGGCTTCTGCGGTGATTTTCCCGCAACCTGCCGTAGTAAGTGCGTGCGGCAACTGCCTGCGCTTTCAGGGCCTCCTGGGGGGCTTCCGGCGACATCTCGGTCGCTACTGTTCCCCGCACGAAAGTTTCGTCGTCCACCGTCAGCATTTTGCCTGTGGAGGAGTCCTGCAAGCGGAAGAAACTTCCCGTCGGAAGTTTCAGCGGCGGCGAGCTTCCCGGCTTTCCAGGACTTTTTCCGCCTCCAAGCGCCATAAGCGGCAGCAAAAGCATGGCAAGGTAAAACAGCAGGCAGAGCAGAACGGTCCCTTTTTTTGAAGTCATTCGCTTTCCCTCCTACGCCGATAATACATAATCGGCTACAAAGATATTCATAAAGTCAAGCTGTTTGGGGGCTTATTCCGAAATAATGCCCTCTATTATGAAAAAATGATGAGCAAAAAATTCAAAAATGGCCTCCACTGACTTGACTTTACCAATTTAGTGTTATAAAATTAAAACATTCAAAAAGTTAAGAAAAACGGCAGGCCCGGTTTAAATAGTAAGGGAAAAACTGCCTGAATGGGGGATGCTTTGTTCATGGAAACACAAAATGATGCGCTGGATATCAATACCGACAGTGCAGAGCTGAAGAATCTTTGCGAGGAGTACCGGAAAAACAATAAGATTTCTCCCGAAAACTATGATTTATATAATGTGAAGCGCGGCCTGCGAAACCCGGACGGAACCGGCGTTATGGCTGGTCTGACGCTTATCTGCAATGTGCATGGATACTTAATCGCCGACGGCGAGCGCATCCCGGACGAAGGCCGCCTTACATACCGTGGAATTGATATTAATGACATCGTAAACGGGTGCGTGGCAGAAAACCGCTTCGGCTATGAAGAAGTTGCCTGGCTACTGCTTTTTGGCAGCCTGCCCACCCGTTCGCAGTTGGAGCGCTTTACGAAAGTTTTGAGCCATTCCCGTGAGTTGCCGGAATATTTCGCAGAAGACATGATAATTAAGGCTCCTTCCAAAAATGTGATGAATAAGCTTGCACGATCGGTTCTGGCGTTGTATTCTTATGATAAGAACCCGGATGAGTTCACATTGGAAAATAATATGCGCCAGTCTATTCAGCTTATCGCTTGCCTGCCAACCATTATGACTTATGCTTACCAGGTAAAGCGCAGGCATTTTGACAAACAGAGTATGTACTTTCACCCGATTGACCCAACCCAGACCGCGGCTCAGTCCATACTGAATGCCATTCGCCCGGATCGTGTGTTCACCGATGAGGAAGCAAAGCTTCTCGATATCTGCATGATGATTCACGCAGAACACGGCGGCGGCAACAACTCTACATTTTCAACGCGTGTGCTTACTTCCACGGGCACAGACATTTATTCGGCCATTGCCGCCGGCATCGGTTCGCTGAAAGGCCCGCGCCACGGCGGAGCAAACCACCGCGTTATGATGATGATGAACGAGCTGATGGAAAACGTGCAAGACTGGGAGGATGACGATGAGGTTTCGGCATACCTTGCGAAGATTCTTCGCGGGGAGGCTGCTGACCACTCCGGTCTGATTTATGGCATCGGCCACGCAGTTTACACGCTTTCGGACCCACGCGCTGTAATTTTAAAGTCGCACGCGCGCAAACTTGCGGAAGAAAAGGGTATGCTAAAAAAGTTCCGTCTGTTTGAGCGTGTGGAGCGCCTTGCCCCGCAGGCCTTTGCCAAAGTTACAGGCAAGAAAAAAGTCATGTGCGCTAATGTGGACTTCTACTCCGGTCTTGTGTATGAGATGCTTGGAATACCGAGCGATCTTTTTACGCCTCTTTTTGCCGTTTCCCGGATTACAGGCTGGTGTGCGCACCGCATGGAGGAAATGGAAACCTGCGGGCGTATTATGCGGCCTGCTTACCGCTCTCTGTCAAAAGGCAGGCCCTATGTTCCCATTGAAAAAAGATAAGGGCGGAGAGTTGGAGGAATTTCTATGAAGCGCACATGGTGCGTTTGGGCTGTGGTGCTGCTCGTGGTGCTGCCGCTTCGGCTTTATTCTGTATTTTTTCTGGTAGACCCACAGACCGGCTTTTATACCGATGGTGGAAAAATGGCTGGTATCGCGGCAGCAGCCGCGGCAGTCGGCATCTTGGCGCTTCTTGTGCTCGGCAGGAAAGAGGCGGCAAAATATCCTTATGCTGCGCTTCGCAGCTCTGCTGCTGCGGCGATTGCCGTGCTTGCAGGACTTTTTGCCGCGGGGGCTCCGTTTATGACTTTTGCGCAGAATCTCCTTTCAAACGGAAAGCCAGACACGATGGATGCCGTCCTGGCACTTACCGGCGTGCTTGCGGCGGTTGCTTTCTTTGCCGCGGCGTATGATTTCGGCACGGGCGCAGGCTTTTTGCGCAAACATCCTCTTATAGCACTTTTTCCGACAATATGGGGTTGTCTTTTCTTCATTTCGCTGTTTATCACCTACGCGTCAACGGTCAACCGGTTTGATAATATCTACCATACATTTACGGTGATATTTCTGCTTTTATTCCTGTTTTCACAGGCAAAACTTCTTTCCGGCATGGACGAAAACGCAGTGCGCCTAGCGGTTCCGTTCGGATTTTCCGCTTCTGTCATGGCATTGACCGATGCGGTGCCGAACCTTGCGCTCTTCTTTTCTGGAAAGAAAATGCTTGGCAGTTTCGAAGTGGGCGTGCAGGGCACAAATCTTGTAATCGCGGCCTATATTCTTACCTGCCTTGCAGTCATGTGCCGCCGCAGCGAGGCGTCTTCTATTGTGAAGATGGCTCCCGCTGAGGAGGATGAAGACAGCATTTCTGCAAAAGGCGGGGAAACCGAGCAGCCGAAACCGCAGAAAAGCAGTTCTACTGCGGCGGCAGCGGCAGCGGAAAAAGCTGCGGTGCAGCCGGAAGTCAGTGCTTCGGCGGAGGAACCACTCGAACGGTCTGCTGAAAACCCGGATGCGGAGTATCTTTCCTTTTTGCAGGATGTTTACCAAGGGCAGGAAGAGTTCCGAGAAAAGGAGCAAAATTTTCCTGATAAAATGGAGCCTTCAAAAAGTTAGTTAAAAAAATATCAAAACATCTTGTAAAAGCGCTCGAAATGCTATAAAATATCATTAGTACTTAAAACAAAACAGGAGGTAGCAATTTATGTCTATTAAAGTTGGCATTAACGGTTTCGGCCGCATTGGCCGTCTGGTTTTTCGTGCAGCTGTAAAGCAGCCGGAAACCTTTGAAATCGTCGGGATTAACGATCCGTTCATTGACCCTGACTACATGGTTTACATGGTGAAATATGACACCATGCACGGCCATTTTGATGGTGAGATTAAGGCAGAAGACGGTAAACTGGTCGTTAATGGCCACAAGATCAATGTTTTTGCCGAGAAAGATCCAGTCAACATTCCTTGGGGTAAAGTTGGCGCTGAGTATGTTGTTGAGTCCACAGGCGTTTTCGCAACGACCGAAAAGGCTTCTGCACACATCAAGGCCGGCGCAAAGAAAGTTATTATTTCCGCTCCTGCAAAGGATAAGGAAACCCCGACTTTTGTATGCGGCGTAAACCTCGACACTTACACAAAGGACATGAAGGTTGTTTCCAATGCTTCCTGCACAACGAACTGCCTTGCTCCTCTGACAAAAGTTATCAACGATAAGTTTGGTATTGTTGAAGGCCTTATGACTACAGTTCACTCCACAACAGCTACACAGAAGACTGTAGATGGACCTTCCAAGAAGGATTGGAGAGGCGGCCGTAGTGCTTCCGGCAACATTATCCCGTCTTCCACAGGCGCTGCAAAGGCTTGCGCACTTGTTATTCCGTCCGTTAAAGGCAAGCTGACCGGTATGTCTATGCGTGTTCCGACTCTCGATGGCTCTGTTGTTGACTTGACTGTACGCCTCGAGAAGTCCACCACTTATGATGACATCTGCAAGGCAGTAAAAGAAGCTTCTGAAGGCTCCATGAAGGGCATTCTGGCTTACACAGAAGACGCTATTGTTTCTTCTGATATTCTTGGTGACCCGCACACATCCATTTTCGACGCAACAGCAGGTATCATGCTGAACGATCACTTCGTAAAGCTGATTTCCTGGTACGACAATGAGTGGGGCTACAGCAACAAGGTTCTGGACCTGATTAAGCACATGAACAAGGTTGACCACAAGTAATAGTGGGATTCCTTAAAGAGGCCCCGCGGCGAAAGCCGTGGGGCCTCTTTACTATGCTCCATCATTACAACTGTATAATTTTTGTTGCGATGTTTTTGCAGAAAGCACGGTCATGTTCCACAAATAAAACCGTTGGCTTGTAGGTAAGCAACAGCTTTTCAATTTGCATACGGGAAATGATATCAATATAATTAAGCGGTTCATCCCACACAAGCAAGTGAGCCTTTTCACAGAGACTTTTTGCAATCAGCACTTTTTTCTTTTGCCCGGCGCTGAAATCACGCATATCCTTTTCGAATTGAACCCGCGC
>JAEZFF010000112.1 GCA_023417635.1 Bacillota bacterium
AAAACGGGATTTTTCCAAGAATTTCAATCCCGCGTACGAGGTTTTCATTGGTAGGCGTAGAGTAATTAATGCGGAAAGAGGAGCAGGGCTGTGTGTCATCCGTCAGAAAAGCATTGCCGGGTACAACACAGACTTTGTTCAGAACTGCATCTTTACAGAACTTCAGCATATCCACGCCCTGCGGAAGTGTGCACCAGAAGAACAGCCCGCCCTGGATGGGCAGGTAGGTGATGCGCGGGGCAAGGCACCGGTCAAGTGCATCTGTGGCGATTTTAGCCTTTTTGCGGTAAACATCCTTCAAGCGTATCAGGTGTGCGTCAAAGTCGTAATGCGCCATCAGTTCATAGCAGACCATCTGGCTCCAGATGTTGGTGTGAACGTCTTCACCCTGTTTGCAGACAATCATTTTTTGAAGGATTGGCTTCGGCGCAATGCAGTAACCAACACGCATGCCGGGCGAAATCACTTTTGAAAATGTGCCCGCATAAACCACAATCCCATCTTCGTCAAGCGACTTAATGGCTTCAATATGCTCCCCGGCAAAGCGCAGGTCGCCGTAGGGGTTGTCTTCCAGAATCAGCACGCCGTATTTTTTGGCGAGGGTATACATCCGGCGGCGCTTTTCGGCGCTCATGGTGATGCCTGTAGGGTTCTGAAAGTTCGGAATCGTATAAATGTATTTTACATTTTTTTCGGTTTTCAGCGCCTGCTCCAGCGCGTCCATATCCATGCCATCCGGTTCCATCGGGATACCTACAAGGCGGGCGCGGTAAGAGCGGAACGTGTTTAGCGAACCAATAAAGCTGGGTGCCTCGCAAAGAACTGTGTCGCCTTCATTCAGCACGGACTTTGTCAGGAGATCCATTACCTGCTGTGCGCCGCTGGTAATCAGCAGGCCGTCAAAGTCACGGCCTATGCGGTGCTTTTGTTTCATATAACCGGCGAGGTGCTCCCGCAGGGGGGCATAGCCTTCCGTAACGCTGTACTGCAGTGCTTCAATGGGGTGCTCCCGCAGGATCATTGCCGAGGCTTCGGCAATTTCCTTTACCGGGAAGGCTTCCGGGGCTGGGTTCCCGGCGGAAAGTGAAATTACGGCTGGGTCTGCTGCATATTTAAAGATTTCCCGAATTGCCGAAGGCTTTAAGGACTGTACCCGGTCGGAAAATTTATAATCCATTTGAATCGCACTCCCTTATAAAAGTCATTTTTTCTTTTGCTATTTATTGTATCACAGAATTGATTCATTGAACAGAAAAAGCAAATAACTTTGCAAAGTACCCGGATTCGAGTGAAAATGTCAGAATTTTACGCCATGTTATGACAACATAGCTAAAATACCGGTAGTATAATAAGGAACAGGAAAATATTGGACAGGCATCCCTCAAACTGCGGGCTGCCAAAAAATGCGGGACCGAATCTTAAAAGATGGATGGGATGGTAATTATGGCTGAAAAAGTGCAGCGGGTTCGCTTTTCACAGGCGGCAGAAGCACCGGCAAAAGCGGCTGCAAAGCAATTTGCCGCTTTTGCCCTTACCCTTTTGTGTGCGCGGGGAATCGTTTTTGGGCAGTATGCGCCTTTTGCCGTGGCGGCTGTGGCGGCGGCGCCCTACTCTGTTCTGTTCAGCGCGGTGCTGGGCGGCGTGGTTGGGTGTTTGCTGCCTTCGGCTGCTGCCGTACCGGTGCATTATTTTGCAGCCATTGTGGCTGCTGCTGCTATCCGCTGGACGCTGAATGACCTTGTAAAGCTCCGGATGCATCCCATTTTTGCACCGCTTGCGGCGTTTCTTCCTCTGCTGACAACGTCAATCGCCATTGTGCTGGTGAATAATTCCGCCCCTTCCACAACGGTTCTGTACCTGGCAGAGTCGATGATGGCAGGCGGCACGGCGTATTTTTTCCGGCGCACGATTTTGGCGGCGGAGTCGGGGCGCGAAGCGTCGGAGTGGACTCAGCAGGAGATAGCCTGCGGTGCAATTTCGGCTGGCGTGTTTCTTCTTTCCCTTGGCGGACTTACCATAGGCGGTGTGTCGGTTGGGCGCATTCTGGCAGTGCTTGCCATTCTGTTTGCGGCGCGCTATGGCGGCACGCCGGGCGGTGCGATTGCCGGCACGGCGGCTGGGCTGGCGTTCAGCCTTTCCACAACCGGCCTGAACTACCTTTCCGGTGCTTACGCTTTCGGCGGGCTGATGGCGGGGCTTTTCGCGCCGGCTGGGCGGCTTGCCACGGCGGCTGCATTCATCCTTGCGAACGGCCTTGCTTCCCTGCAGGTGGGCATAGGGGCCGGTGTGATTTCCGGCCTTTACGAAGTTGCCGCCGCAACGGTGATTTATATGCTGCTCCCGGCAAAAACGGGCAGCTTCCTGGTTGGCGCTTTTGCGCACAGCGACTCTTCCGAGCGGGCCGAGGGCCTGCGTCGTTCCCTCGTTATGAAGCTGGACTATGCAGCCAAGGCATTGGAAAGCGTTTCAGAGTCGGTCGACGAGGTTTCAAAAAAGCTGGCGCAAAGTTGTGCACCGGACATCAATGGTGTTTACAACAAGGCTATTGAAGAGGTCTGCCGTTCCTGCGGGCTGAAAAATTACTGCTGGGAACGCAGCTACAGCGAAACGATGGATGCTTTTAACAACATGACGGAAGTCCTGCGTTCCAAAGGAAAGGTGGAGCGCAGCGATTTCTGTGCACGGCTGCGTTCACACTGTGCCCGGGGGGAGCAGGTGGCGGAGTCGGTCAGCAGGAATTACAGCGAATTTCTTGTAGTGGAGGCGGCGGAAAACCGTGCCCGGCAGATTCGCAGTGTTGTTGCCGACCAGTTTGCAACAACGGGCAGTATGCTGGAAGACATGGCTTCCGAACTTGAGATGTACGAACATTTCGACTTTGCCGCTGCGCAGAAGATTTCAGAAGTTCTGCGTCTCAGCGGAATCCCCACGGCGGATGTCAGCTGCCGGTTGGACCGTTTTGGGCGTATGGCGGTGGAAATGGTGGCGGTGCCTGCCGAAAGCCTTCGCCTGCGTCACAGTGAGCTTGCGCGTGAGATTTCGCACGTCTGCGGCCGGACTTTTGACACGCCCTGCCTTAGCACAGCAGGTGGAAAGTGTCGCATCCGCCTGAATGAAAAAGCGGAGTACCGGGCGCGCGTCGGCTGCGCCCAGCATAACTGTGACAGCGGTAAATTTTGCGGTGACTGCTGGAAAAGCTTTCCGGACGGGAACGGCAGGCAGATTTCCATCATTTGCGACGGTATGGGTACGGGCGGCCGCGCCGCGGTTGACGGTGCCATGGCCTGCGGCATTATGGAACGGCTTGTAAAAGCGGGCATCGGCTTTGATGCTGCCCTGCGCATTGTGAATTCTGCGCTTATCGCCAAGTCCAGCGACGAATCGCTTTCCACCATGGATATTTCAATTGTTGACCTTTACAGCGGCGAAGCTGATTTCCTGAAGGCGGGTGCACCCGCAACGTACCTGCGTAAAAACGGAAAAGTGACGGAGGCTGATATGCCCGGCCTGCCCATCGGCATTCTGAATGAGACGAAGTTTGCAAAGTCGGAAGACACGGTTGGCGCAGGCGACCTGCTTGTGATGGTTTCTGACGGCGCGCTCAGCTCAGGGAGCGGGTGGGTCTGCGACGTGATTCAGGAATGGGATGGCACCATTCCGCAGGAACTTGCGGAAGAAATTGTTTCACAGGCAATCGCGCGGCGAGACGACGGGCACGATGACGACATCACCGCGCTTGTATTGATGCTTTGCAGCACCGAAAAGACATCCGGGCCGGATGGGATGATGTCGTAAAAGATTAGCCCATGCCGAAGAATGTTTCTGCGTTCCGGCACGCACGGTCAATCAGATTTTGCGCGTCTTCTCCACGGATTTCCGCAATCCGCTCGGCGGTATACGCAATGAGTGAAGAATCGTTGCGTTTGCCGCGGAAGGGGACGGGCGCCATATAGGGGCAGTCTGTTTCCAGCAGAAGGCGGTCGGGCGGTACCATTTTGGCGACTTCAACCGGTACGCGTGCGTTTTTAAAGGTGACCGCACCGCCAAGGCCAAGATACATACCGAGCTTCAGTACTTCGCGCGCCATTTCAACACTGCCGGAAAAACAGTGAACAACGCCGCGCGGCCTGTATTTTTGCAGAATTTCCATCGTGTCGCCATGCGCTTCCCTGTCGTGTACAATAATCGGCAGGCCGTGTGCGGCGGCGATTTCCGCTTGCTTGGCGAAAACGGCTTTCTGTATTTCCCGCGGTGGGTTTTCTTTAAAATGGTAGTCCAGCCCTATTTCGCCGACGGCAACGGCTTTCGGCAGTGTAAGTAGGGCTTCGAGCTGTGTTTCCCAGTCGGCAGGCAGGTTATGCGCCTCTTCCGGGTGGATGCCTGCCGCAAAAGAAATCCAGGGGTACTGCTCGGCAAGCTTTGCAGCCTTGTGAGACGATGCAAGGTCGGCGCCGCAGTCTACCGCGCGGCAGACTCCTTTTTGTGGAAGCTCAGCCAGAAGCGCTTCACGGTCTGCGTCAAAGGAAGCGTCGTCATAATGTGCGTGGCTGTCAAAAATATTGCTATATTTCATAAATTCCTCCGAACGTGTAAAATCAGGCGTAAATTCAGAAATGCGGCCCCACACGAAGTGGGCCGCATTGGCTGATGGGATGTTCCAAAAAGTTATTTCGCCAGGTATTTTCTAAGTGCATTAATATGCATTGGAAAAAAGCTGTCTGTATTATTTAGAAGCATTTCCCTACATTTTTGCCGTGGTACCCACCGCATATTGACGGTTTCGTTTGTCTTTGCAAGCAGAGTTCCTTCCGCGCGGCAGATGAAAGTTTGCAGTATGAGCGAATAACCGCCTGAAAGATTCTGTGTACAGCAAAATGGCGAGTAGCTTATCACTTTGTAGCCGTTTACCGTAGTGACCACTGTGTCTTTTTCCCCGGTAATTTCCGTAAGGTGCAGCCCAGTTTCTTCCCAGACTTCACGGCGCAGAGCGTCGAAAATATTTTCATATTCGCGTATTTTCCCGGCGGGAATCTCAATCATGCCGTTTTCAGTACCGCCGTTTTCTTTTTGGCGCTCCTGCATTAAAATGCAGTCCTGGTTATCGACTGATTTTTCGATGATTGCTCCTACAGCTGGCTTGGCAAAAACCTCTGTCGTACAAATGCCTTCTTTGCAATAAAAAATTACCTAATTTTACTGCCGGCCGGTACACCGTCAACGAAGAGAACACGCACTTCATCTTCACCGGCATCAGCCGCCAAAATCATGCCCTGACTTTCCACACCGCACAGCTTTGCGGGCTTCAGGTTGGAAACGAGAACAACTGTATGACCTACAAGGTCTTCCGGTTTGTACCACTGTGAAATTCCGGAAGCGACAGTCCGTTCCCCTGTGCCGTCGTCCAGCGTCAGTTTCAGCAGCTTTTTTGATTTTTTAATGGGTTCGCAGGCTTTGACCGTTGCCGCACGCAGGTCAACTTTTGCAAAGTCGTCAATGGCAATCTGTGCTACGCCTTCCGGTTTCTGAGCGGATGTTTCCTCCGCTTTTGCCGCCGGGTTCGGAATCAGTTTGTTCAGTTCTTCGATTTCCTTGTCCACATCGATGCGCGGGAAAAGCGCGTCTCCTTTTTCAATTACAGCGTCTGCGGGAAGAACGCCCCATTTCCCTGCGGATTCATAAGTCAAATCCGCTGCGGAAACACCAAGCTGCTTCTGCATCTTCGCGGCGGTTTCCGGAATAAACGGCGCAAGAAGGATGGAAATAATGCGGAGCGTTTCACAGAGGTTGTACAGCACGGCGGCGAGGCGTGCTTTTTTGGATTCGTCTTTGCCAAGCGCCCACGGGGCCGTTTCATCAATATATTTGTTTGCACGGGCAATTACTTTCCAGATTTCCGTGAGCGCAACCGAGAACTGGTAACCGTCGACCGCTTTGTCGCAGTTGGCGCGCAGAGCCCGTGCCATCGAAATCATCTCGTCGTCGACCGGGGCGCTTTCGCGCTGCGCTGGAATCGTTCCGCCGAAATATTTCTGTACCATGGCGGTTGTACGGGAAAGAAGGTTGCCCAGGTCATTTGCAAGGTCCGAATTAATACGGTTAATCAGCGCTTCGTTTGTGAAAAGGCCGTCCGAACCGAATGGAATTTCACGCAGAAGGAAGTAGCGAATAGCGTCCACACCGTAACGGCCGCAAAGGATATGCGGGTCTACCACATTGCCCTTGCTCTTGCTCATTTTGCTGCCGTCGCCGAAAAGCAGCCAGCCGTGGCCGTACACCTGCTTTGGCAGCGGAAGATCCAGCGCCATCAGGATTGCCGGCCAGATAATGGTGTGGAAACGCACGATTTCCTTCCCCACAAAGTGAACGTCCGCTGGCCAGTATTTGCGGTACAGCGAGTCATCGTCAGAGTTATAGCCCAGTGCAGTAATATAGTTCGTAAGCGCGTCGACCCATACATAAATAACGTGCTTCGGGTCGAAGGTAACCGGGATGCCCCAGTTGAAGCTTGTACGGGAAACGCACAGGTCTTCCAGCCCTTGATTGATGAACGCAATCATTTCATTTTTGCGGCTTTCCGGCTGAATGAAATTAGGCTGGTCTTTGTACAGCTTCAGCAGCCGGTCGGCATATTTGGAAAGCCGGAAGAAATAGGCTTCTTCGTTTGCCATCTTTACTTCACGGCCGCAGTCCGGGCATTTGCCGTCTTTCAGCTGGGTTTCCGTCCAGAAGGATTCGCATGGTGTGCAGTACCAGCCTTTGTACTCGCCCTTGTAAATATCGCCGCGGTCATACAGTTCCTTAAAAATTTTCTGCACGGCCTTAACGTGGTAATCATCCGTTGTACGGATGAATTTATCATTTGAGATGTTCAGCAGTTTCCAAAGGTCCTGAAACTGCTTTGCCATGCCGTCAACGTATTGCTGCGGGGTAATCCCTTCTTTTTCCGCCTTCTGCTCAATTTTAAGGCCGTGCTCGTCAGTCCCGGTCAGGAACATCACGTCGTACCCCTGCATTCGTTTGTAGCGGGCAATGGCGTCGCACGCAAGCGTGCAGTAGCAGTGCCCGATGTGCGGTTTGCCCGATGGGTAGTAAATCGGCGTTGTGATGTAAAAAGTTTTTTTCTCCATTTTTTACCTCCGGGAACGAATTATTTTTAAAAGCTCAATTTATTATTATACCATTGTATTCCATAAAATAAAAGCGGACGTGGGGTTTATATGCTTTAAACTGCTAAAACTGTTTCAAAAGTTTTTCAGTTGCCATCCGACTGGGCAGAAGATGTGGTGTCGGAAACGTCACCGTAGAGGAACTGCCGAAGAATGGCGCAGTTTTTAGTCAGATCAATGTCAATTACGTCGCCGATGCCCGGTACATATTTCTGATCGTCGAAGGTGTTCGGCGCGGGAATCTGCTTAGACTCAATCTTATAGCTCGAAAAAGTAGCTCCCACAGAGGCAAGGTAGGCAAGCTCCATATCGCCGAGGTTCGTTTTTACATAAGGAAGATAGTCGTACATGATTTTGCTGGACTCGATAGGATTCATGGATTTCATTTTTTGCAGCATCAGCTGTATGACCTGGCGCTGGCGCCCTGCACGGCCGTAGTCGTCGTGGCCAAAATTGTCGGCGGCGTCACGGATGCGCGCGTAATAAAGGCACTGTTTGCCGTTTAGGTGGTTTGTGCCTTTTTTAAAGTTCGTGCCGATATTTTCGTTTTCCTGCTGGCAGGCTGCTGCGGACATTGGTACATCAAGCCCGCCCATTTTATCAATAATGGACGAAAAGTTGTTGAAATTAACCGAAATGTATTTGTCAATATTGACACGGTAATTGTTTTCCAGCGTTTGCATGGTAAGAGCCACGCCGCCGTTTGCATAGGCTGCGTTCAGTTTCCTTTTGCCTATGGTGGGAATCTGCAGGTAAGAGTCGCGCAGGAAGGAAACAAGGCGCATGGTTTTTGACTTACTGTCAATGGAAATGAGCATATTGCTGTCGGAACGGCCGTCGGAGCCATCTTTGTTTTCATCAATGCCGAGAAGCAGGATGTTCATGACTTTACCGTCGTATTTCACGGCCCAGGCAGGCGCGTCGGCAGGCTGCTGCGCATAGCCCGCCAGCGTTTTGCTGTTCACATTCCCGGAGCGGTTCAGCCGCGAGGCCATCACATGGAAGTAGACAAACCCGCCGCCTGCAAGGAGAATGGCCAGTACAAGCAAAGTGCACAGCACACGCTTTGCCGTGTGGGGTTTCTTTTTGAGTGGCTTTCTGTTATGGCGGCCACCGGTGCTGCTGTAAATATCGCGGTCAACGTAGTTGTAGCGGTCCACTGTATCGGGATTATAATCAGTACGTCTGTGGGCTGTTCGGGCAGGGGCAGGGCGTTGCCCGCTCGCCGTGTGGCGGCCGTTGGTTCTGCCGGAAGTACTGCTGATATTTCTGTTATCCATATTTCACCTCTGCCTAAACACTAAGGCTTTTTCATTTTAGGGCAAAACCGGAAGCTTGTCAATAAAAGAAAGAAGGGAGCTTGACCAAAAGAAATCAGGTTCGCTGATTTTTAAACGGAGCCTTGCAGATGTTGTCTTTTCTGAAGATTATGTTATATAATATTCCTTATGATAGGGAGGCGTCTGGGATGAAGCAAAAAAGAGCAAAAGAAGGCTACCCAATGGCGGTTCGCGTTTTGGCGATTGTCTGTGCAGTGCTGATTGCGGCCTCGGCGTTCCTGTTTTTGTTTTTTGCAGGGCAATAATGCTGAAAATATTTCAGAAAAGGGTGAAGCCATGGGAATGTATGATATTGTCATTGTGGGCGGCGGAGCTTCCGGCCTTGCAGCGGCGGCTGCTGCCTGCGGGCAGGCGCAGCGTGCGGAGAAACACTTAAAAATAGCCGTTCTGGAAAAAAATGCGCGTGTAGGTAAAAAATTACTGATGACGGGCAATGGCCGCTGCAATCTTGAAAATCTTCGCGCTGCACCGGAGCATTACCATGGCGAGACAGCGGCTGCTGCCGCCGTGCTGAAACACTTTCCGCCGGAAAGTATTCTGAAAATATTCCGTGCGCACGGCCTTCTTTGCCGTGAGATGGGGGAAGGGCGTGTTTACCCGTACAGTCTGCAGGCCGCATCTGTCCTGAATATCCTGCGCCGGACCATCGACGCTGCCGGGGCGGAAACAATCGGCGGATTTTCAGTGCGGAGCATTGAAAACATACCCGGCGGGTTTGCTGTTGTTTCAGAAAAGGACAAACTTAGCGCGCGAAAGGTCATTGTTGCAACAGGCGGAAAAGCCTGTCCGCAGTCTGGCTCAGAAGGTGACGGCTACGGCCTGCTGCGCACGTTTTGCCACAGCGTTGCGCCGCTTTCGCCCGCACTGGTGCAGCTGCGCACCGACACAAAGCGGGTGCGCCCGCTGAAGGGCGTGCGCTGCATGGCTGTGGCCTCTCTGCTGGAAAATGGGCAGGAAAAGAAAACCGTGCGTGGGGAAGTACAGTTTACCGAAAATTCTCTTTCCGGCATCTGCATTTTTGAGCTTTCCCGTTTTCTGGTGGGCAAAACCGCCGAAGTTTCGCTTGACCTCGCACCGGAATACACCGCCGCCAGCCTTGAGGCCTTTTTCCATGCGCAGGCGCGGCAGTTCGGTGAACTTCCCGCCGCACAGCTAACGGAAGGCCTGCTGAACAAAGCGCTTGGCACCGAAGTGGTCAAGGCCGCGCTGAACGGTGCTTCTGCGCCTGCGGGGACTCTTTCGGAAGAGGACTTGCGAAACCTCGCCAGTACGGTAAAGCACTTTCGCTTTCCCGTACAGGGCAAGGCTCCCTGGCAGAACGCGCAGGTCACAGCGGGCGGTATTCCGTTCACTGAAGTAGATGAAAGCCTGCAGTCAAGGCTCTGTAAGGGCATTTACCTTTGCGGTGAATTGCTGAACCTTGACGGCGAGTGCGGCGGTTATAACCTGCACTGGGCGTGGGCAAGCGGCATCACGGCCGGAATGGCGGCGGCCTCGGCCCTGGAAAGGAAAAACGGATGAAACCTGTGATTTATGCCATTTGCTTTCTGCCTGCGGCACTCATCCTTCTGACCGGGTATCTTGTCAAATATCATTCCACCAAGTACCCCGACACTTCCTGCGGGTTCCACGTTGGCACCCTGTACGATAAAAGCGAAAGCGCATGGGAGGAAGCCAACCGGTACAGCGGTTCTCTTTTCATAAAATTCGGGTGCTTTTTTCTTGCCCTGTGTGTGGTATGGCTTCTTGCCCTGAATTTTGTGTACCGGGATGCCATACTTGAAAATCCCGTTGCGGCAGGTTTGCTGATTGCTTATCCGCTTTTATCGGCACTGATTTCCTGTGTTGCAGGAATTTTAAAGACGAAGCATCATCTGCAGCAGCTTTTTAACGAATTCGGAAACAAAAAATAAATTGGGGGAAAATCATGTACCGTATTACGGATATTCGGCTGAAGCTGGATGGAACAGAAGACGATCTGAAGCGCGAGGCGGCACGGCTGCTGAAAGTGAAGCCGGAGGAAATCCGTTCGCTGAAACTATATAAAAAATCGGTTGATGCTCGCCGAAAAGACGATGTGCATTTTATCTGCACGGTGGATGCAGAGAGCCTGCGGAACAACGCGCCGCATGACCGCAAGATTACGGAAGCGCAACCGTACCGCTATCTTTTGCCGAAAAGCCATCCACTGGAAACAAGGCCGGTTGTAGTGGGCTTTGGCCCAGCTGGCATTTTTGCTGCGCTGATTTTGGCTGAGGCGGGGCAGAAACCCATTGTGCTGGAACGCGGTTCCTGTGTGGAAGAACGCCAAAAGCAGGTGGAAACCTTCTGGAAAACCGGCAAGCTGAATCCCCGCTGCAACGTGCAGTTCGGCGAAGGCGGTGCGGGTGCGTTTTCAGACGGAAAGCTGAACACCGGCACAAAAGACCCGCGTATCCGCATGGTGCTGGAGGAATTTGCGGCGGCAGGCGCACCGGAAGAAATCCTTTATGAAGCAAAGCCGCACATCGGAACCGACCGGCTGCCGGGGGCGGTCAAAAAAATCCGTGAAAAAATTCTCTCGCTCGGCGGTGAAATCCATTTTGATACACAGCTGACCGGCCTTACAGTACGCGGCGGAGCGGTCTGCGGAGTTGAATTTTGCACAAGCGGCGGCAGCGCGGAAAAGCTGGAAACGCAGAATGTGATTCTTGCTGTAGGCCACAGCGCGCGCGACACGTTTGAGATGCTTCAGCGGCTGAATCTGCCGATGGAGGCAAAGCCGTTTTCAGTTGGTGCGCGCATTGAACATCCGCAGAAGCTGATTGATAAGGCGCAGTATGGAAAGTTCGCGGGAAACCCGGCGCTCGGTGCGGCAGATTACCGCCTTGCGGTGCACCTTGGAAATGGGCGCGGAGTGTACACGTTCTGTATGTGCCCGGGCGGGACCGTTGTTGCGGCGGCAAGCGAGGAAGGCCGTCTTGTGACAAATGGGATGAGTACTTTTGCCCGCGACGGTGAAAATGCCAACTCGGCGTTGCTTGTTAATGTTGGTCCGGAAGATTTCGGCGGAGCGGGCCCGCTGGCTGGTGTGGAGTTTCAGCGCAGGCTGGAGGAAAGCGCCTTCCGCCTTGGCGGTGAAAATTATCATGCCCCTGCCCAGCGTGTGGAGGATTTCCTTGCCCGGCGTCCATCGAAAGGTTTTGCTGGGGTGAAGCCGACTTACCCGGTTGGGGTCGCGCCATGTGCGCTGGATGACTGCTTACCAGGCTGCATTACAGACTCTATGCGCGAGGGAATCCGCCGTATGGATGTCCGTCTGCGCGGATTTGCATACCCGGATGCGGTGCTGACGGCTGTAGAAAGCCGCTCTTCTTCACCGGTGCGTCTGCTGCGCGGCGACGATATGCAGTCTGTGGGGCTGCACGGGCTTTTCCCCTGCGGTGAGGGCGCAGGGTATGCGGGCGGCATCGTCTCCGCCGCCGTCGATGGCATTCGCTGTGCTGAGCAGGTTCTTTCTTTTTAGAAAAAGAAAGAACCCAAAGAAAAATCACTGAAGCTCCCGTTTTAACTGATGGGAAAAGGCGGTATTTTTTCCTGAAGACAGCGGCGATAAAAAGCGGGGCAAACTCGTTTCTTAGATTTGAAAAAGAAAGAACCCAAAGAAAAATCACTGAAGCTCCCATTTCCACTGATTGGGAAAAGCAGTATTTTTTCTAAAAACAGCTGGGATGATAAAAGTAAGGCAAATTTGTCCTTTAAATTTGAGAGAGAAAAAACCCACAGAAAACCATTAAAATTTCAACTGGATAATAGCAAATACAGAGAGTGTTAAAAAGAAGCGGGAATGCCCGCTTTTTTTCTTTGCAGTCAAACATTCGTGCCTTCTCATGCGTTATATGGACAGAAGGAGGTGAAAAAATGGAAGCGGAGAAAAATAGATGCGGCAAACTGGTCGACAAAATCGCCGAGGGCGACCACGCCGCGCTTGGCGATTTGTACGAACTGACGAAAAGTCAGGTTTACGGTCTCGCGCTGGCAATTCTGAAAAACCGGAGCGACGCGGAAGACGTAATGCAGAGCACTTTTATCCGGGTGTGGGACAGCGCAAAAAGCTATCGGCAAGGGACAGATGCGGGTGCGTGGATTATGACCATTACGCGGAACCTCGCTCTGGATCGTTTCCGGCGGCAAAAAAACATGACAGATATTATGAATCTTGAGGATACCCTGTCGGGCTGCGACGAAATTTCGCCGCAGCTTGACAGGATGCTTTTGAATCATCTCCTGTCGGCACTGGACTGTTCAGAACGGCAGATTGTGATGCTTCATGCCATGGGCGGCTATTCTCATAAAGAAATTGCACATATTGTAGGCAGGCCGTATGCCACTGTTCGGTGGAAGTACGGCAACGCGGTGAAAAAGCTTCAGGCTTTTCTTGCAAAGGAGGATTCTTATGAAAACAAAGAGCAGGTACAACTCGCAAAGAGCAATAGCAAATGAGCTCCGCCTTGAAGTTGAGAGCGAAACGCCGAATCGAAAAGAGCAGATTATGGCGGCAGTTTCCGGTCGGCAGCCGGCTGAACAACCGGAAAGGCGGAAAGCGCATCGCCCAGTGCTGAAATACACGGTATCTTTTGTGTTGGTGGCAGCGGTGCTTGGCGGTGCAGCTTCTATTGCCCATGTTTTTCCAGAAGCGCAGCAGCTACAACAGGTGACGGCTTCTTCCCAATGTGGAGCGACGTTAGCGGAGCAGAACCCATTTGTTCTGAAAGCATATGCCGCGGAGGTGAATTCCGTTTCTTCGCAGGCGAAAGACAACTTTGGCATAAGCATATTTCGCCCAGTCAATATTTACGGCGAAAAAATCAAAAATCCTGTGTTTGAAGAACAAGGGCTGAGCCTTTATGATGGTTACAACATCATAAAGGCGACGGGTGACAAATTGACCTGCGTACAATATGTTGGTTTCAATATAAAATGTGTGGGGCAGTATATCAAGTCCATTACTTATACGACCAACAAGGGAGGCTTTGCGCAGATTAAGCCGCTTACTCAGGAAGAGTACCAGCGCATTTTTTGGAAAAACCCGTATTGGGCAAAGAGAGATCATCAATCCGGAGCCGACCTGAATTATGGCGATGGGAAATCAATGGAAGTCGAAAATGGCGGTGGTGAGGATGCTGGGCACGGATATTTGCCCGTTGGGAATTCCTACACGATTTGTTACGCCGATCAGGACAATTATGCCGTTCAGTATGCTTTCCGCGGGATAAGTACTGTTTCGCGCAGGGAATTTGAGGACCCAAGAACAGACCTCAGAAAAATCCCACACGAACTGAAAGAGGCTATAGATGGTATGACTATTACTATCACGGCACATTATGATGACGGAAGCACGGCTTCTAAAAAATGTGTACTGAAACTTGACAAGGATTATTGGGCCTTCCGTGTTGTGGAAAAATAGCAGATTATTCTTTGAAGGACTCTTACCATAGGGGAGTGCGCTTCCTTTCGCTGGGCAGAGCACTTTCCTTTTTCGCTTTTATGTGCTAAAATAGGCGTAATTTAAAACGGAGGCGGTAGAAGTGGAGTTTGCACAGCGTATGAAGCGCTTTAATACCGGAATTTTTTCCGTTATGGCGGAGCTGAAGAACAAAGAAATTGCGGCAGGGAAAAAAGTGTACGACCTCAGCGTCGGCACACCGAACATCCCACCGGCACAGCATATTATTGACGCGCTTTGTGAAAGTGCGCGTGACCCCAAAAACTATGTTTATGCCCTGAACGACACGGAAGAGCTGCAGAACGCTGCCCAGCAGTGGTACCGCCGCCGCTATGGCGTGGAAATTGACCCAAAAACAGAAGTGACTTCTCTGCTTGGCTCACAGGATGGGCTTTCGCATATTGCGCTTACGATTGTCAACCGCGGGGACCTTGTGCTTGTGCCGGACCCCGGCTATCCTATTTTTGCCGATGGCCCGGCCCTTGCGGGTGCGGAGCTCTATTATATGCCGCAGAAAGAGGAAAACGGCTGGGTCGTTGACCTGAAAGCTATTCCGGAAGATGTGGCGCGCCGCGCAAAATTTATGGTTGTTTCTTACCCGAATAACCCAACGGCCAGCATTGCCCCGCCGTCCTTCTACCGTGAACTGGTTGCTTTTGCGAAAAAATACGGCATTATCGTTCTGCATGACAATGCCTACAGTGAGTTAGCATTCGACGGTGCCAAATGCGGAAGTTTCCTGCAGTATGACGGCGCAAAAGATGTGGGCGTGGAATTCAACTCGCTTTCCAAAACATACGGCCTGGCGGGCGCACGCATTGGGTTTGCCCTTGGCAACCAAAAAGTGATTGGTATGCTGAAAGCGCTGAAGTCAAACCTCGACTATGGGATGTTCCTTCCGATTCAGCGTGCGGCTGTGGCTGCGCTGACTGGACCGCAGGACTGTGTGGAAACAACGCGCCGCGCTTATGAGGAGCGCCGTGACGTGCTGGTTGACGGCTTGAACGCCATCGGCTGGAAAATTCAGAAGCCGCAGGCTACCATGTTTGTGTGGGCGGAACTTCCGCAGCCGTACACCAGCAGTGAAAAGTTCACAATGGACCTTTTGAAACGTGCTGGAGTGCTCGTTACGCCGGGGGCGGCATTTGGACCTTCCGGCGAAGGCCATGTGCGGATTGCGCTAGTGCAGGATGCCGATGATATGCGCGAGATTGTGCGCCGGATTCAGAAAAGCGGGATTCTTTCGGCTTCTTAAAAAAGTTTGTACAAAGTTTAGCCCGGACAGGAGAATTTTTAATCTTTAATGATCAGCCCTAGGTAGCGCGAAAGGCCGCAGGCTTGCATCATGGTGACCTGTGCGCCGT
>JAEZFF010000026.1 GCA_023417635.1 Bacillota bacterium
CGCGCAGATTCTGCGCCTTTTTGTAGTAAGCGTCGTAATAGCCGGAACTTAACACATAAGTTCCCAGCAGGATGCGCCGCTTGACCTCCGCACCGAAACCTTCGCTGCGTGTTTTGCAGACCATGTCGTTCCAGTCGGTATAATGTTCTGTTTTGTAGCCATAGCGGATTCCGTCGTACCGCCCAAGGTTGGAAGAAGCCTCAGCACAGGCCAAAATATAATAAACCGGCAGGCTGTAGTGAATTTGCGGCATGGCAAATTCTACAATTTCCGCGCCGAGGGAACGGAAAACACTAACAGCCTTTTTCAGCTGTTCCAGCACGTCGGGGCGCACTCCGTCAAAGTATTCTTTGACAATGCCAATTTTCTTTCCGCGGTTGTCTTTCCCAAGTGCAGGAAATGCCGGTTCCTTTTGCCCGCTGCAGGTTGAGTCCATTTCATCGTAAGCAGAAATAGCATCGTACACCAGCGCGGCGTCTTCCACGCTGGTGGCAATCGGGCCTATTTGGTCGAAGCTGGAAGCGTAGGCAATCAGGCCAAAACGCGAAACGGCGCCGTATGTCGGCTTAAGGCCGACAACACCGCAGAAACTCGCAGGCTGGCGTATGGAACCGCCGGTGTCTGAACCAAGGCCATACACCGCAAGACTGCCGCTCACGGCCGCCGCCACACCGCCGCTGCTGCCACCCGCAACAAATTTTGTATTGTGTGGGTTTTTTGCACCGCCAAAACAGGAGGTTTCGCACGAAGATCCCATGGCAAACTCATCCATGTTGGTTTTGCCAAGCAGAACGGCGTTCTGCTTTTTCAAAAGGCTCCAGACGAATGCGTCGTAAATCGGCACATAGCCCCGCAGAATTTTGGAGCAGCAGGTTGTTTCAATGCCGTTTGTTGAAAGATTGTCCTTCAGTGTCATTGGAATCCCTTCCAGGGGCGCCAAAGCTTCACCCGAGGCAATTTTTGCATCCACTTTTGCGGCGGATGCCAGCGCCGTTTCCGGCGTGACTTTTATATAAGCGTTCAGCACGCTGTTTTCTTTCTGAATTGCTTCCAGATATTTTTTAGTCAGTTCTGTGCAGCTGATTTCTTTTGAGGTGAGAAGTTTGTGCAGCTGCGCGATTTTTCCGTATCTGCCCATTTTACACCTCTCACATCCGTCGCCGTACAAGGAAGTAACCATCCTCGCGGCTTTCGGCATTTTTCAGAATTTCTTCCCGGTCGCAGGAAGGGACGACGGTATCTTCACGGAACACATTGGTAAGGCCGTTGATATTATCAAAATCGGAGGAAGCATCCGCTGCTGTATTGATGGTGTCGGCGAAGCCGATGATTTTATTCATATCATCCGTCAGGCCGTCCAGTTCTTCGGGCGCAACGGAAAGTTTTGCGAGGTTTGCAATTTTCAGAATTTCTTCATGTGATACCATAAAAATTCCTCCGTTTCCTGAGAAGAGAAGTACGCTGCTTTCAGCCCTGCGTTTTTCTCAGTTTGATATGTACTTCGCGCAGCTGTTGTTCGGTGACTTCGTTCGGCGAACCCATCATAACATCCTGTGCGTTGGAATTCATCGGGAATGCGATGACTTCCCGGATATTTTCTTCGCCCGTAAGAAGCATGAGCATACGGTCTACGCCCGGAGCCATGCCCGCGTGAGGCGGTGCGCCGTACTGGAAAGCATGGTACAGCGAAGTGAATTTCGTCTTGAGTTCCTCTTCGGTGTAACCCGCAATTTCGAACACCTTTTTCATAATATCGATGCTGTGGTTACGCACTGCGCCGGAAGAAAGCTCGATGCCGTTGCAGACAATGTCGTACTGGTAGGCCAGCACTTCTTCCGGCTTTTTGGTCAGCAGGGCATCCATACCGCCCTGCGGCATGGAAAACGGGTTATGGGTAAATACCGTTGCGCCGGTTTCCTCATCAATTTCAAACATGGGGAAGTCCACAATAAAGCAGAAATCAAAGCGGCTTTCATCTATCCGGTTGAGGCGACGGCCGAGTTCTTCCCGGATTTGGCCAGCAGATTTTGGCGCTGTGTCCGCTTCATCGGCGATGAAGAAAATCACGCATCCGGGTTTCATCCCGGCGCGGTGTACAAGCTCTGCACGCTTTTCTTCTGAAAGATATTTATTGATTGGCCCCTGGTATTCGTTGCTTTCCGTTACCTTAATATAGCCGAGGCCTTTCATGCCAATGCTTTCCGCGAACTGAAGCATATTTTCGAAGAAGCTGCGCGGCTGACCGGCACAGTCCGGAACGTTTATGGCACGGACTGTTTTGTGCTGGAAGGGCTTAAACTCAGTGCCTTCGAAAATATCGGTTATGTCGATAATTTCCAGTGGATTGCGGAGGTCCGGCTTGTCGGTTCCGTATTTCAGCATGGATTCCGCGTATGGGATACGGCGGAACGGTGCGGGGGAAACCCTTTTGTCGGAGAATTTGCGGAATGTGTCGCCCACAACTTCTTCCGCTATGGCAAAAATATCTTCCTGCGTGGCAAACGCCATTTCAAAATCAAGCTGATAAAATTCGCCCGGTGAACGGTCGGCGCGCGCGTCTTCGTCGCGGAAGCACGGCGCTATCTGGAAGTACCGGTCAAAACCGGAAACCATTAAGAGCTGCTTAAAAAGCTGAGGTGCCTGCGGAAGGGCATAAAACTTGCCTGGGTGCCTGCGGCTTGGAATCAGGTAGTCACGCGCGCCCTCCGGCGACGAAGCGGAAAGGATAGGCGTCTGGATTTCGAGGAACCCAAGGCTTGTCATTTTCTGCCGCAGGTAGGAGATGAGCTGTGCGCGCAGCACAATGTTTTTATGCACTTTCGGGTTGCGCAGGTCAAGGTAACGGTATTTAAGCCGTACATCTTCTTTTGTATCCCGGGAAGACTCTATTTCAAACGGAAGCGGCGCCGAAACGGGACCGAGCACCTGAAGTTCCTCCACACGGATTTCAACCGTGCCGGTTGGAATTTTCGGGTTTACGGTGTCCGCGTCACGCAGTACGACCTTCCCTTTTGCCGTAAGGGTACACTCTTTATTGATATTTTTCAGCATCTGCTCATTATGCACAACAATCTGCACAACGCCGTAATGGTCGCGCAGGTCAAGGAACTGAACGCCGCCGTGGTCGCGTATATTTTCGACCCAGCCTGCTACGCGCACTTCTTTTCCAATGTCATTTTCGCTGACTTCACCGCAAAGGTGTGTGTGGTACTGGTTTACACGGATCATGTTCCGCTGCTCCCCCTTTTATACTTTTGCTTGTTAAATGATTATAGCATGAAACTATCGCGGTTTCAATGGAGAATCAAGCGCGGAAAGGCGTAAAAATGTCTAAAGGATATTTCCGCGCGCCGTTTGAAAGAATATTTTTACAATCATAGCACATTCTGATTTAAAAAGCGAAATGTTTTTTCAGAATGCCGCATTTTCACTTGATTGAGCGGCAGCTGCGGTATGGCAATATGCCCAACCTGCTTTGCAGCTTTTGGGCAATCCAACAATTTTACAAATTCTATTAGAAATCTGAAACATTTCTATTGACATTCCATCAAAAGCACACTATGATTGAATCAGTCTTAAACGGTCAAACGAATCATAAAACGGTCATTTACCAATCACTAAGCAGTCATAAAGGTGGAAGCAAAGTAATGTATGAAGAAGAACGGCTTCAGCAAATTTATAAGTACGTCCAAAGCCAGACGCGGGCGTCGGTTCGTTCCCTCTGCAAGGTTTTTGATGTTTCCGAGTCTACGGTCCGCAGGGACCTGACGGAACTGGAAAACCGCAAGCTCCTGAAACGGACGCATGGCGGCGCAGTCTGTATGGATTCCGTTGGAATAGAGCCTTCTTACCATGAGAAGGAAGACAAATACAGGCAGGAAAAACAGAGCATTGCCGCCTGCGCGGCCGGGCTGATTGAAAACGGCGATTCCCTGCTGATTGATTCCGGCACAACAACCATGTGCCTTGTGCCTTACCTTTGTAAATTTGAAAAGCTCACTGTTGTGACAAATTCAATTTTTCTGATGCAGAAGCTTTCCGGGTATGCCAACATTACGCTGATTTGTTTGGGCGGCCTTCTGCGGTCCAACACCATCGCGCTGGTCGGCCCTGTGGCGGAGGAAAACCTCAGCCATATCCGCGTAGATAAAGCGTTTCTTGCGACAAATGGCATTGAGGCAAAAGCGGGCCTTACAACGCCAAACCTGGTGGAAGCATCCATTAAGTCCAAAATGATAGCGGCTTCCGAGCAGGTTTATATTATGGCAGACCATTCTAAGATTGGCCGCGTTTCTTTTGCCCAGTTTGGAACACTTGCCAATGTTGACGGCTGCATTACCTGCCGGCCAATTTCGGCAGAACAGCAGCGTAGTTTTGAGCACAGCGGAGTCCGTATTTACTTTGCAGATGGGCAGCAGTCAGGGGAAGCCGTGAAGGACGCGGGAGAAGACGACAGGAGGCGGCAGAAATGAGAGAAAAAGTAGTCACCGTGGCACTGAATCCGTGCATCGACAAAACGGTCACAGTGAAAGAACTGGTGCCGTACGGCCTCAACCGAGTGGAACATTCACAGGTTGACCCAGGCGGGAAGGGAATCAATGTAGCACGAGTACTGAAGAGTTTCGGTGTGCATGCCACTGCTTCCGGGTTTCTTGCGGGGCATACGGGAAAGCTGCTGCAGAACTTTTTAACGCGGGATGGAATTGACAGCGACTTTATGGAAATCCCAGGTGAAACCCGTATCAATATTAAAATTTTTGACCGCAAGGCCAAAAAAATTACAGAAGTCAATGAAAGCGGCTGCGTGGTTTCAGCGGAAGAGCTTCCGAAATTTCAGAAAAGATTCCGGGAACTGTGCGGGGAAGCCCGCATCGCCATTATGACTGGAAGCCTGCCGCCTGGCGTACCGGATGATGTTTATGCGCAGTTTATTGAAACAGCCAAAACCGCAGGTGCACAGACTATTTTAGACGCAGACGGCGAAGCGCTGAAGAAAGGCATTGTGAGCCGGCCGTTTGCCATCAAGCCAAACATTCACGAGCTGGAGGCGCTGGCCGGCAGGCCGCTCCCTACACAGCAGGATGTGTTGGCTTTTGGACGAAAGCTGGTACAAGAGGGAATTGGGCTTGTTATTGTTTCCATGGGCGCCGACGGCGCTATTGTGCTGAATGAAGACGAGGCTTACAAAACAGACTCGTGGAAGATTCAGGTAAAAAGCGCCACCGGTTCGGGTGACTCCATGGTAGCCGCGCTGGCGGCTGAACTGATGCGCGGCGCATCGCTTTCCGACATTGCGCGGGCAGCAACGGCTGCTGGCACGGTTACGGCGTCGAAACCTGGCACACAGCTTTGTACGGAAGAGGAAGTCCGGAAAGCAATTCCGCTCGTCACACTGCATCCGCTGGAACTGTAATAACAGATTTTCGAATTATCTCAGTATTATTTCAGACGAAAGGATTGTGTCATACGATATGCTGCAAGAAAAATTTGT
>JAEZFF010000057.1 GCA_023417635.1 Bacillota bacterium
CCCACAATTTTCTTGCCTGGCTCCAGACGCTTTTCGCCTTTGGCATCCGTCAGACAGTAATGGCGGTTCATGAAGGTAATCATCGGCCCAACTGCCTGCGAATAGTAATTCGGGCTGCTCACAATCAGCGCGCCGCATTCGTGCAAGTCCTTCCAGTATCTTTGCAGATCATCCTTGCGGCGGCAATCCGCCGAATTTTCTCTGCAAAAATTACACCCGCAGCAACCACGCACATCCATCTTGTCAATATCATACACAACCGTTTCATTGCCCGCTTCTTTTGCACCGCGCAGCACTTCCCGCGCAAGAACTGTAGAATTTCCGTTTTCTCTTGGGCTTCCCAAAACTACAATGACTTTCATCTCATAACCGCCTTTCTTGTTTTTTGCAGTTTTATTATAGCACAGACGTATTTTTTCTGCGGCAAGCTGAAAAAACATTTTCGTCAGAAACGCAGCCGAGTTGATTCTCCGGCTTGTTTTATGCCAAAAATCCCGTTATAATGGACTAAAGGTTCACCGGAGGAAGGAACATACGATGGAGCTCAATAAAAGTAACATTAAAAAAATAGTGTTTTTGATTATCTTTGGGGTAGCATTTTATATGCTGGTTAAAAACCTCTACCTTGTTCCGTCCTTTTTTAATTCATTTTTCGGGATTATAGGTCCGGTGCTCGCCGGGTTCGCAACCGCTTTTGTTGTTAACGTACTGATGGTTCAGGTAGAAAACCACCTTTTCGCGCCTTTGAACAAACGCTGCAAAAAAATCTGGCCGAAAATCCGCCGCGGCATCAGCATCCTCGTTTCTTTCGTGATCATCTTCGGCCTCATTACGCTCCTGCTGTTCTTCGTAATTCCGGAGCTTGGCCACACAATTACAAACCTGGCCAACAACATTCCAAGTTACCTTTCCAATATGCAAAAAGCGATTACTGCTTTTTGCGCAAAGCACCCCAAAGTGGCTGAATTTGCTCGGAACACCAATTTTAACTGGGACAACACCAGCCACATGCTTACCACCTACGGCCAGAAGCTGGCTGCTGACCTTGTGTCTTCAACCGTTTCCGTTACAACCAGCATTTTCCACGGTGCCATTGCCTGTGTGCTGACCATTGTCATCGCCATTAACACGCTGGCACAAAAAGAAAAGCTCCATGCGCAGCTGCGCAAAGTGCTGTACGCCTATGTTCCGCGCAAGCACGCGGATCATGTGTGCCACGTTTTTCATCTTGCCGACCGCGCTTTTTATAACTGTATTGCCGGCACCTGCACCGAAGCGTGCATTCTCGGCACGCTGTGCTTTATCGGCATGAATATTTTCCACTTCCCCTACGCCGTGCTGATTTCGGTTCTCGTTGCCTTTAACGCGCTGATTCCGATTATTGGCTCTTTTCTCAGCACAGTTGTGGGTGGGCTGCTGGTTTCTATTGTTGACCCAATTCAGGGGCTGTGGTACATGGTCTACTTCTGCATCCTGCAGCAGTTGGAAGGCAACCTCATTTACCCACGCGTTGTCGGTTCGCGCGTAGGGTTGCCTGTGCTCTGGATGCTGATTGCCATTACAATCGGCGGCAACGCTTTCGGCGTTCTCGGCATGATTATCAATATCCCCATCTGCGCTGTACTTTACAGCCTGATTCGTGAAAATGTGCGAAAGCGCGAAAGCCTGACGGATTACTCTACTCAGCCTGCCGAGACGGACTCCAAAGGAAAGGAAAAATAGGTCGAATATTGGTTTTCCTTTTGGTATAATCCGGAAAAGATAAACATTTGGTATCAGCATCCGTTTCAGCGCAAAACAGCCTTTCTCCGTTTAATTGATTCAGAAAGGAGCGAGCATCTGCTTTCAAAAGCTTTGCAGCAGATGGAAACGATGAAGAGAATTCAAGGGATTGCAGCATCCAATGGAATTGTACTTGGCCGGATTTCCATTTTTTACAGGGAAAAATGCAGCGTTTCCAAGCGGTATGCCGCCAATATTGAAGCCGAGCAGGAGCGCTTGAATGAAGCGCTTTCCAAAGCGGTCAATGAAATGGCAGAACTTTACCGCCGCTCTCTGAAACAATTAGGGGAAAAAAATTCTGAAATTTTCCAAATTCACATTATGATGCTGCAGGATGAAGAGTTTGTTCATGCCATGCAGGATTGCATTCGCCGTGACCATGTGAATGCGGAATATGCCGTTTGGCAGACGGGCAAACATTTTTCAGAGCGTATGGAAAAAATTAAAAACGAATATATGCGCGCCCGTGCAGCCGATATTAAAGACATTACATACTGTTTGGTCTGCTGCCTGAATGCCAAGGCGTCCGCTAAACCGAAAGCAGAGATGGTGAAAGCCCCGTTCGTGATAGCCGCCGATGAATTTACGCCGAGCGAAACAATACAGATGGACCCTGCAAAAGTTCTTGCTATCCTGACCCGCAGCGGCTCCAGCACTTCACACGCCTCTATGCTGGCCCGCACAATGGGAATTCCGACCGTAGTTGGCGTTGGCGCCAATTACAAATATTTACAGGATGGAATGCTCGTTTCTGTTAACGGTACTTCCGGTGAGGTTATTCTGAATCCGGATGCGCAGTCGCAGGCAGCCTGTGAACAGAAGCGCATGGAATTCCTCCACCGTATTTAAAACATTCAAAAAAGATCCCGTCCGCCGGTTTTCCGGCAGGCGGGATTTCTTATTTTTCACTTTCGAGTTTGTTCAGCAAATTATGGAGCTCAGTCATCTCATCTTGCGTAAGCGTAATGCCCTTGCCCATCTTTTCGTGGCCCTCCGACCAGTCGCGGATGTCGTATTTAGGCTCTCGGCCGTTCCAGCTTACCATGTTCAGCTCTTTGTTCCAGCCGCGCGCACCTTCTGAAAGGACGCCGATTTCTTTTGTAATTTCATATTTGATCTCTGCCATATTTTACTCCCCGTGTTTCCTATGTTTGATTTTCCGTTGCTGCGCACCTCACTCTACAAGCGGCAGCCTGGTGCGGGCACACGGATTGCTTTCCATTATAGCACAGCGAAATGCAGTTTTTACCCGAAAAATATTAAATTTAGTGGAGCATCAAAAAACGGGTCCCGTTTTTCAGCGGGGCCCGCAAATTCACTTTACTGAATATCGCTGTCGTTAAAGACGTCGCCGCACTCTGGGCAGAATTTTGGCGGTTTCGTCGGATCCGGGGGAACCCAGCCGCATTTGTCGCACTTATAGCGGCGAATGACTGGTTTCGGTTTCCCGCAGTTCTGGCAGAACTTTCCGGTGTTCACAGCACCGCATTCACAGGTCCACTCCAAGTTAGTCGGCGCAGCCTGCCCTTGTGCTCCCGATGCAGTTGGTTTCGGCTTTCCGCACTGTTCGCAGAACTTACCGGTGTTCTGAGCACCGCAGTCACAGGTCCAAACATCTGCAGTACTTGCGCCGCCTGCTGAGGAACCCGCCGGAGAAACCGGCGCAGTTGGCGGCACTGGCGGAGGTGTTGGCTGCTGTGGCTGCTGTGGCGTCTGATATTGCGGCTGCTGCGGTTGCTGCTGATTTGGCTGAAATGGATTACCCATTCCCATATTGCCCATCATGCCGCCCATCATGGCGGCGCCCATCATATTCATGGCGCCGTTCATGCCGCCGCCTTCGCCGCCGCCTTTTGCGGCTCCCTGACCGAGGCCGGTAACATAGCCGACCTTTGCCTGGTTCATGGCACCTGAAGCAAACTGGCTGTCGCTGTAAACACGAGTTTCCTGCAGTTTCTGGATTTTTGCGGCATCCTCGTCTACCGGCGAAACGCCTTCAATGCTTACGCGGTCAACATTAATACCAACTTTGTCTTCCCAGTTTAATTTCAGTGCAGCCTGAACAGCCGCAGTCAACTGTGTGGTTGCACTGGGGAGCATATCGTAGGAAACATGCTGTGCCGTCACACTGCCAAGCGCTGGAAGGAGCGAAGCGCCGAGGTCTGACTTGAACTGCTCTTCAAACTGGTCGATGCAATACTCATAATCCGCGTTCCCGGCAAGGTTTGCATAAAACAGAAGCGGGTCAGTAACACGGTAAGTAAACGTACCGAAACAGGTAATGCGAACCGTCATGTTCCACTCGCTGTCACGGAACGGAACAGGCTGCTTGGTGCCAAATTTATTGTCGGTAATCAGCTTTTTGTTGATGAAGTAAACACGCTGGTCATGGCCGGGGTCACCGCCAAAAGATAGACGCTTCCCGACTAATTCAAATGATTTCAGCAGGCCCTTGCCAAATCCGCCGTAAAAGAGTGACGGTTCTGAAGATTTGTCGTATGTATACGCGCCGGTTTCATCGGTAAAATCGACAATTTTGCCATCGTCCACAACAAGGAGGAACTGCCCTTCATTTACCGCAATACGGCTGCCCCGCGTAATGATATTGTCGCTGCCTTTTGTGTTGGAAGATTTCTGCCCAACGCGCTTTTTACCTTTACGCATCAGCACGTTATTCGGCATTTCGTCGCAGTAGATATATTCAAGCCACTGGTCAGCCAGCGTGCTTCCTATTCCTGCTGCCGCTGCTTTAATCAGTCCCATTTCTGTCCGCCTCTTTCTAAATCATTTTAGTATATGGGTAAATTTACTGAATATCGTCCAGGTTGCTGAGAACCCAATCGTGGTCGCCGTTTGTAATAACCGTGCCGCAGTAAGCACATTCGCCTGCAGCATTTACATCAACCGGCGCGCCGCAGTTCGGGCATTTTGTAGTACTGGCATTGCTGTTCTGGCCGGTTGTAACGCCAAGGGTACGCATAAATTTTGCGAGATATTTTACCTCATATGTTGTTTTGGGGTCACCCTTTACAACTTTTCCGGTTTCCTCATCCACAATGTAATCGCTGTAACTGGTGTTCAGGTAAACCGTCAGGTACTCATACTTGCCTTCTGTCTTGTAGGCATAAAAATACGCGTCGTTGACGCATACGTTTTCCATCTTATTAATGGTATGGTTCTTAATAAACTCGTCAAGCTGCGTCTTATGCTGAACAAACAGCGGCTCCGACTCGAACGGCCGGGCCTTTTTCCAGTCACGTTCTTCCCATGCCTGCTGCAGCTGAACAAAGACCTGTTTCGACCATGTCAAAAAACGCTCAGAGTCAAAATCCGGGTCATGCTCCCGAATCTGGCTGAGGATATGCTCTTCAGAATCCGTTGCAACCGGCGGCTGGGAAGTCGACTGTTCAAAGATTTCGTCTCCGCCTCCCGAGCCTCCTTTCTTTTTATTCTGTGCATAAATAATATAAAGCACAACAAGGATAATGATGCCTACTGTTCCAAAGCCAAACCCACCGGAACCGCCAAAGCCACCGCCACCGCCGTAATAATGCGTACTGCCTCCAGCTGAATGGTTGTTGCTGCCCCCGTAATGCGTGTGGTTGCCGACGGAAAGCGGCTGTGCACAAGCCGCTTTGGCCGAAACCACGCTGCCGGCAAAAGGCATTGCTATCGAAAGCAGCAGTGCAAAAGCCGCAAGCACTGCCAAGACCCTTTTTTTCATTTTTTGCCCTCCATGTTTGGTGAAAAGCCTGTTTCTACTGAAGCACCAGGCTTCCCAGGATTTTAAGAATGTTTTATTTTGTATTTTACCATATGTATTGCCTGGTTTTGAATTTTTAAATACATTTTAGCTGCTGAGGCTTAATTTTTATTTTTGAACACTATAGCTGCAACAATTACAGCAATCACACCCAGCACACCACCCGGTGAAATGTTCATAGAATTGCCGCTGGAAGAATTGCTGCTGTAGTGTGTGTGGTTTCCTACCGAAAGCGGCTGAACACCAGCAGCTTCCGCCACCACCGGTTTTCCCGTGAAAGCCTCTGCCGAAAACAGCAGTGTAAATGCCGCAAGCACTGCCAAAACCCTTTTTTTCATTTTTACCCTCCAAACTTTCGGGAAGTACTTCTTCAGCAAAGCAAACGATCTTTCCATAATTTAACTGATTAAAAATAATCTGTCTTTTATATTACCATATCAGAATACCATATTCAACATTTTATGTGCTATTTAGCCCATATTTTCCCTAATTTGCTGAAGCAGATCAACAGATTTCAGAACCTCGGCTGTGCTGGGCTGATTTTTCGGCAAAATGCCGCGCATTTTCTTTCTGCTGGCCGTCGCCGCAGGTTACGGTATATATCTCCATTATTATGCGGAAACACAAAACAGCATGAAGGAAATACAACAGCTCTTGAACTTCACGGATACAAAATCAGTGCCTAAGCCACCTAAAAAACAGTAAAAAATTTAGAGGTACTGCTGCACAGCACAGCGCCTCCGATTCTTTATCCTATACTGCCATTTCTGCGGTTCGCAGTCAAAAAACACGGTAATACGGTTTCCTTTCTTTAGGGTGTAGCCGTAATATCCCCCGCGCACTCCGCAATATGGCCTGAGAATTACAGAAAAACAAAAGAAGCGGATGGAAAACTGCATTTCCTCCGCTTCTTTTGTAATCAGCCCATAACAGCTTTTACAAGATGCTGCTTCCCATCGGAACAAACAGGCAGAATGTTTCCTTGAACTGCCTCTCCATCAAGCGTCATAGACTTAATCCCCTTTTGCACCCCGGCGCTGTTGTCAACTTCGATTTGATAATCGGCACCGCGGAATCTGCGCTTCACGGAGAAGCACTTCATAGCCGACGGAATGCACGGGTCAATCTGCAGGCCGTCAAACTGCGGGCGAATGCCAAGGATGTACTGCGAAACATCATAAAAAGTCCAGGCAGCTGTACCGGTCAGCCAAGAGTTTTTTGCTTCGCCGAAATGCACGGCATCGCGGCCCGCAATCATCTGTGAATAGACATAAGGTTCTGTGCGGTGAATCTCGCTGATTTCTTCCAGGTAGGCCGGGCAGGTCTTACGGTAAACCTCAAACGCACGGTCACCGTGGCCGAGAACCGTTTCCGCAATGGAAATCCAAGGGTTGTTGTGGCAGAAAATTCCGCCGTTTTCCTTATACCCCGGCGGGTAAGAAGAAATTTCACCAAGGTTCAGGCGGTAAGTCGTGTAAGACGGCCAGTTTAAAACAATTCCGTACTTGGTGTCCATCAATTTATGGACGGAGTCAAGAGCCTTCGCGGCTTTGCCCTCTTTTACGCCGATACCAGCCATGACGCAGAAGCCCTGTGGTTCAATAAAGATTTTCCCCTCGTCGCACTCATTCGAACCGACTTTTTCGCCGTGTGCGTCATACGCACGCAGGAACCATTCGCCGTCCCAGCCGGATTTCAGCACAGCTTCCGTCATTTTCTTGGTTTCGGTGGCAGCGTGCTCAGCCTCTGCTGTGTCGCCCATCCTGCGGCAAATCTCCTCATAGGCGGGGCCGATGAAAACAAACATCCCTGCAATAAAGACAGACTCTGCAATACCGCTTTCAAAATTGGAACAGGTCTGGAAAGACTCGCCCGGCGTTTTGGAGTAGCAGTTCAGGTTTAAGCAGTCGTTCCAGTCGGCGCGGCCAATAAGCGGCAGCCCGTGCGGACCAAGATGATTCACCACATGGCCGAATGAACGTTTCAGATGATCCAGAAGAGGCGCTGCGCTTCCTTCTTTATTATCGAACGGCACCTGTTCTTTCAGGATAGACCAGTCGCCGGTTTCCTTTAAATACGCATTCACGCCAAAAATCAACCAGAGCGGGTCGTCGTTGAATCCGCTTCCAACTTCAAGGTTCCCGCGCTTTGTTAACGGCTGGTACTGATGGTAAGCGCTGCCGTCTTCCATCTGAGTGGACGCAATGTCAAGGATCCGTTCCCGCGCACGGGTAGGAATCAGGTGTACAAAGCCAAGCAGATCCTGCGTAGAATCGCGGAATCCCATGCCGCGGCCGATTCCGGACTCAAAGTAGGAAGCGGAACGCGACATATTAAATGTGACCATACACTGGTACTGATTCCAAATGTTTACCATACGGTTCAGCCTGTCATCCCTGCAGGAAAGCTGGAAGGTGGAAAGCAGTTTTTCCCAGTGCTCCTTTAATTCTGCCAGCGCTGCATCTACCTGCTCGTCGGTCCGAAAACGTGCCAATAGTTTTTTAGCGGGCGCCTTGTTAATCACATCCGGGGCCTCCCACTTTTCGTCTTCCGGATTTTCACAGTAGCCAAGCACAAAAATAAAGCTTTTTTCTTCGCCCGGCTGCAGCTCCGCTTCAATAAAGTGCGAACCAATAGGTGCCCAGCCGCTTGCAACCGAGTTTCGCGCTTTTCCTTCAAACACGGCATCCGGGTGGTCAAACCCATTGTAGAGGCCAAGGAAGGATTCCCGGTCGGTATCAAATCCGCTGACCGGTACATTTACGCTGAAAACGGCATAATGGTTCCGGCGCTCGCGGTACTCTGTCTTATGATAAATCGTGCTGCCGCAGACTTCGACTTCCCCCGTACTGTAGTTACGCTGAAAATTGGTCATGTCATCGTAAGCGTTCCAGAGGCAGAACTCTACAAATGAGAACAGCTTAATTTTCTTCGCATTATCTGTATTGTTTTTCAGCACCAGACGATGGACTTCACAGTTCGCACCGATTGGCACAAAAGAAGTCTGCTGTGCGGAAAGGCCATTCTTTTCAGATTCCAATACTGTGTAGCCAAGGCCATGGCGGCAGCGGTATGAATCCAGAGCAGTTTTCGTCGGTGCCCAACCCGGGTTCCAAACTGTTTCACCGTCTGAAAGGTAAAAATAACGCCCACCGGCATCCGTTGGTACATTATTATAGCGGTAGCGCGTCAGGCGCAGCAGGCGCGCGTCGCGGTAAAAGCAGTAACCACCGGAAGTATTCGAAATCAGCCCAAAGAAGTTTTCACAGCCAAGGTAATTAATCCAGGGATAAGGTGTGTCCGGCCGCTCAATAACATACTCTTTCCGTTTATCGTCGAAATGCCCGAATTTCATACAATTCCCTCCGTTGGCATATTTTTAGTGCTTTACGAAATCGTTTTCACCTTCTTTTCAGTGTAAAATGATTTTCCATTAAAATCAAGTCTATTTTTAAGGTTTGTTACTTTTCACAGCTTATAGTGGCAATATTTATTTATTAATTATATATTATTAAACAAATTATTCCAATTACATTTTGCTGTATCCCTATTTCCTTATTATGCAATCTATTTCCACAAATTTTATGGGCTTTTCTTCTATGGAAGGGCCGATAAAAATTTTACGAAACTGTTTTCGCTATATTTTTTTATAAGACTATTATTGCTGGCATTTCGCGCTGCTTCCCGCTTTTCCAGAAATTTTATTTGGCTAAACGCATCGTTTTGTGAAATTGGTCATAATAATATTTGAATTATCTCTTGCATTTCTGTGAATAACGTATTATAATGAGGTTGCGAAAACGATTTAGGATATTTCGCAAAGATGTTTGGAGGAGCTTAACGTGGCAAATATAAAAGACATAGCGGCGATGTGTGGGTTTTCTGTTTCTACAGTAAGCAAAGCACTGAACGGCTACACTGATGTCAGCCATGAAACCAAGAAAAAAGTGATGAAGGCCGCCGAAGAATGCGGCTATCTGCCGAATTCAATGGCACGGGCGCTGAAAACAAACCGCACGCACAACCTAGGCGTTTTGTTTACCGACGAAGCTCAAAGCGGGCTGAAGCAAGAGTATTTCGCGTCGGTGCTTGATGCGTTCAAAGTGGAAGCGGAGCTTCATTCGTATGACATTACATTTATTAGCCATAACCTAAACATAAATGGGCGGCAGATGTCTTATCTGGAGCATTGCAAGTACCGGAACTTTGACGGTGTCTGCATTGCCTGTGTTGATTTTCAGCAGCAGGAAGTTTTAGATCTTATTAACAGCGGTCTTCCCGTTGTCACAATCGACCATGTGTTTGACAACCACATCAGTATTAATTCCGCTAACGTAGAAGGTATGGGCGACCTTGTAAAATACATATACGGAATGGGCCACCGGAAAATTGCTTATGTACATGGAAAAAAATCAGCTGTAACGGAACAGCGTGTTACAAGTTTCTGCCGTGAAATGCGCGATGTGGGTCTGCAAGTTCCGCCGGAATACCTGGTGCTTTCTGCCTACCACGACATTGAAGCCACTAAAAAAAGTGTGCAGCAGCTAATAAATCTTCCCAACCGGCCAACCTGCATTATTATGCCCGACGATTATGCCGCACTCGGCGGTATTGAGGCTATTGAATCTGCGGGCCTTCGCATTCCAGAAGACATTTCAATTGCTGGGTACGACGGTATTTCTCTTTCCCAAATGCTTCGGCCGCGCCTGACAACCTTGAAACAGGACACCGACCGCATGGGGCATGAAGCCGCACGCCGCCTGATTGAGCAGATTGAAAGCCCAATGACGACTCTGGTGCAGAACCTCACAATAAAAGGTTCCTTGATACCGGGCAATTCTGTAGCGCAGATAAAATGAAGCGCTGCCGCCTGAATCCTTTTCCATTGCGTACCGACGAATGGGATTCCGCCCATTCGGTAAAATAAATATCAATATCAATAAGGAGGATTTTTGTATGAAAAAAAGTAAGTCCGTAGTGGCTCTGCTAGCTACTGCAGCAATTCTGGCGTCTTCCATGGTCGGCTGCAATAACGGCACAACCGCTTCAAGCAAAGCGAACAGCACAGCTTCACAGACTGCTTCTTCCGCCGCACCGGAAGGCAAAGTATTGAACATCTGGTGCTGGAATGATGAGTTCCAATCCCGCTTCAATGCGTATTACCCGGATGTTAAGACAGTCGCAAAAGACAAATCCACTACGACCCTGAAAGACGGGACCCTCGTAAAGTGGACGATTAACCCGAACCAGAATAACAACTACCAGAACAAGTTGGATGCTGCTCTGGAAAAACAGAGTTCAGCTGCAGCCGATGATAAGATCGACATTTTCCTTATAGAAGCTGACTACGCTCTGAAGTATGTAAACAGCGACTATACTTTGGATGTTAAAAAAGACCTTGGTCTTACAGACAATGATCTTGCCAACCAGTACAAATATACCCAGGATATTGTAACCAGCAGCAAAGACAAAACCCTGAAAGGTGTAACATGGCAGGCAACCCCAGGCCTTTATGTTTACCGCCGTTCCTTTGCTAAGTCCGTTCTTGGAACTGATGATCCGGCTAAAATTCAGGATGCGATGTCCAACTGGGATAAGTTTAATGATCTTGCTCAGAAAGTAAATGCAAAAGGCTACAAGATGCTTTCTGGCTATGATGACAGCTACCGTGTATTCTCGAACAACGTAGCTGCTCCATGGGTAACTGATACAACTGTTACCGTTGATCCAAGCATTATGAAGTGGGTAAAGCAGACCAAAGACTACACAGATAAAGGCTATAACAACAAGACCATCCTTTGGGACGACAAGTGGACTGCCGACCAAGGCCCGACAAGTAAGGTCTTCGGTTTCTTCTACTCCCCATGGGGTATTAACTTCACTCTGATGAAAAACTCCCTTAAAGATCCTAAGGGCAAAGCAGAAGTCGGCAACGGCATCTACGGCGACTGGGCAGTATGCCAGGGCCCGCAGAGCTACTTCTGGGGCGGCACATGGATTTGCGGCTGCAAAGGCACCGACAATCCTGGCACAGTTGGTAAAGTTATGAAAGCCCTTACCTGCAACCCGACTATTATGAAGAAGATTACCACAGTCGAACAGGATTATACCAACAATAAGGCTGCAATGGATGAAATTGCAAACAGTGACTTTAAGTCCACCTTCCTCGGCGGTCAGAACCACATTAAGCTTTTTGCAGAAGTTGCACCGAAAATTGATATGAGCAAAGCAGGCCCTTACGATCAGGGCTGCAACGAAGCGATTCAGAATGCGTTCCACGACTATTTCAATGGAACCGTTACATTTGACAAAGCAAAAGAAAACTTCACAAAAGCTATTAAGACAAAATATCCGGAACTGACCGATGTTAAGTGGCCTTCTTAACACGGTTTTAGCATAACCGCACGGCCGCGGGTCGGGAAACCTTCCCGTACCGTGGCCGTGCGATTCTTTTTTTGAAGAGAGGGGCTTAATTTGAAAAATCAAACCGAAGTGACACGCAAAGTTAAGAAAGGCGTCGACTACTCCAAATGGGGTTACCTTTTCATCCTGCCTTTCTTCATCATTTTTTTTATCTTTCAGTTTCTGCCATTGATTTCAACAATTTATTACAGCTTTTTTAAGTATTTCCGTTCCGGGCTGACAATTATCGGGCCAGTTTTTACCGGCTTTACTAACTATACTGCACTGCTCACGAAACCTGATCTTTTCAATTACATGGGCAACACCCTGCTGCTTTGGGTGGTAGGTTTTATACCGCAGATTGTTGTTTCTTTGCTTTTAGCAGCCTGGTTTACGAATATGCGCCTTCATCTGCATGGGCTTCGGTTTTTTAAAACCGTCATTTATATGCCAAATCTGATTATGGCCTCCGCATTTGCCATGCTGTTTTTTGCACTGTTTTCAGACAGTGGCCCTGTAAACGCAACTTTGCTTTCCATGGGTGCCATTCATCAGCCAATCCGTTTCCTGGCCATGGTTTCCGGAACACGGGGACTCGTGGCTTTCATGAACTTCCTGATGTGGTTTGGCAATACCACTATCCTTCTTATGGCGGCTATTATGGGAATTGATCCGTGCCTGTATGAAGCTGCTGAAATCGACGGCGCTTCTTCAAACCAGATGTTTTGGAAAATTACCATTCCGCTTATCAAGCCTCTTATGGCTTATGTAATTATTACTTCGCTGATTGGCGGTTTACAGATGTTCGATGTTCCGCAGGTCCTTACTAATGGCCAAGGTGCACCAGACAACAGTACTACCACAATGATTATGTTCCTGAACAACCATATGTACAGTAAGAACTACGGTATGGCTGGTGCTATCTCAACGCTTCTGTTTATCCTTTGCGCTATTCTGTGCCTACTTGTTTACCGTACTATGACCAATAACGATAATACGAAAGAAAAATCCAGGAAAAGGAGGCGCGCTTAAATGACAAAATCACCTTCCGTCGCCGCAAGCCATGCAAAAATTGACAAGAATTATATGCGAAAGTTGAATCTTGCAAGAACAGGCTGCTACATATTTCTTGTAATTCTGTGCTTCCTGTGCCTCTTTTTCTTTTATATGTTGATTGTCAACTCCTCGCGCAACAACTTTCAAATCCAGCAGGGTTTCTCAGCCTTGCCCGGCACCTTTTTTGGTGACAACTGGACCAACCTGATGAACGACGCAAACATCCCTGTTGTGAGCGGCACAATCAACAGTTTGATTGTTTCCGCCTTGACGGCACTGCTTGCGGTTTACTTCTCAACGCTTACCGCTTATGGTATTTTTGCCTACAACTTTAAGCTTCGCAACGTTGCCTTCACTTTGATTCTGCTGATTATGACAATGCCGACTCAGATTTCAGCCGTCGGTTTTGTAAACCAAATGAGCGACATGCACCTGATGGATTCTCTGATTCCGCTGTTTCTGCCCGCTGTTGCTTCCCCAGTCGTTGTTTTCTTCATGAAGCAGTATATGGACAGTAACCTTCCGCTTGAAATTGTGGAAGCAGCCCGGATCGACGGCTGCAGCGAATTCCGTACTTTTAACTCAATCATTCTTCCGATTATGAAACCAGCGCTGGCCGTACAGGCAATCTTCACATTTGTTGGCGCTTGGAACAACTTCTTCGTTCCTGCTTTGCTGCTGAATTCGGCAAACAAAAAGACTCTTCCAATCCTGATTATGCAGTTGCGCAGTGCCGACTTTCTGAAGTTTGACATGGGCAAAGTTTATATGATGATTCTTGTCGCAATTCTTCCGGTTGTAATTATCTATTTCTGCCTTTCAAAATACATTGTTGGCGGCGTTACCGTCGGCAGTGTAAAGGGCTAACAAAAGTTTGCCTTCCTAAATGCATTAACATAAAAGGACTGTTGCAAAATAGCCCGAAAAAAGACGGAACGACCATACCGAAAGGTATTAGTACTCCGTCTTTTTGTTTTAAAATTTAGTTGTGAACAGCAAATAGTTTTTGGAATATAGCAGATTTAAACGAAAATTTCAACAGTTAACGTTTTCAATGGATATTAAAATTGCAATATCGTAGGATGATTCGGTACGGCTAGCGAAGGAACTGGATTACAGTATCTTTGCCAAGTTCCGCACTGGGCGCACCAGATAAACAGTGGAAGACCTGTTCTACTAGTTTACACGGTGTTTGGAGAAAATAGATGGAGCAGAGCACAACGAAGTCTTCATCGATGGTACCAACTTGCAAAGCCGTGCAAACAACTACACAATAACTGTCGCTTGTTACAAGTTTCATATTGGCTTGAATGACATCCCCGAGGCGCAGCAGCATATCCGAATAGTGCCCCCCGTAAGATCGGACATTAGGAATGGTCGCTGTAATACAGGTTTACATCCTTTGGGTCATCGTCTGACGGCTCATTTCATCACAAATTGCAATCGTTAGCATCCTCATAGCCAGCTTTCAATCTTCTATATTTTGGATTTATGCTTTAAGTATTCCTTTCTTGCTATAATCTATCATTAATGGGATTATATCATATTTTCAATAATTTGTCACATAAACATATATTTTCCGGATTAAAAACTGTTTTATTTTACCTCACGCGGTGGTGTTTGAAAAGAACTTTAAAAAAACAGCATCCTGCCAGTCTATTAGATGGCAGGATGCTGCTTTTCTTAAATAAAATTTGATTTACCGAGTGCTTAGAGGGATTTCGTCAGCAAAATGTATAAGAACCGCGGCCTTCATCTTTTAGCGCCATAGAAAAGAATACCCGCATGGCATTTGCCAGGTACGCGGGGTCTTTTCCGCCAGCCGTTTCATAGGGCGAGTGCATCGCCAGCTGTGCAAGGCCAATATCCACTGTATTCAGGGAAACATGTGCATTAGAGATGTTGCCCAGTGTAGAGCCGCCAGGCATATCGGAACGGTTTAAGAACTCCTGCCAAGGCACATTGGCTTTTGCGCAGAC
>JAEZFF010000016.1 GCA_023417635.1 Bacillota bacterium
GCCAAGAAAGGCCGGATGTGCTTTTATCAGGTGAAAAATCAGCCGTTTTCCTGAATGGCCGCAAACGACTGCGGCGCCATGCGGATTGTAGTCTTACGGAAGACAGGCTCTTTTCCGATGGAGAGAGTGACCCGGCCTTTTACAGCAACGGGTGCTTCCGCTGCTTTCCCGGAAGGATTGAAGGCGAGGATGATGTTTCCCCGGCGGAAAAGGAACGGATATTGATTCTGCTTTGCGTAAAGGACTTCAAAAGGACCGTCGGCACGCAGGCAGGCATTGCTGTGGCGCAGCTGAATTACAGCGCGCACCGTGTTCAGCAGAGAATCTTCTTTGTCAGACTGTTCATTGACCGTCGGTGCAGCGGTGCTTTCATCAACGGGAAGATATAACTGGCTTGTCGGTGCTTCGGAAAATCCGCAGTTAGCCTGCTGGTGATTCCACTGCATTGGGGTGCGGCTTCCGGTGCGGTCATAGCCGCCTTCTTTGCTCGTTAGCCCGGAAAGATATTTCATGCCGATTTCATCGCCATAGTACAGGAAAGGTACGCCAGGCATGGTGAAAATAAGGCTGTAGGCCAGTTTCAGCTCCTGCTCCGAGAAGTCGCGGCTCATACGCGGTGTGTCGTGATTGCAGGTAATGAAGCTGATGTAACCATCTGTTTTAGTTTTGCTGTACTTGGGAAGGTAATCATCAAGAAAGCCCAGTATGTTTCCCTTGCCCTGTGAACTGAAGACACTTTTTTGCTTTCCGTCTTTGCCCTTGTTGCGGAAGAGCTTATTGTAACCGTTGCCTTCATGGTTCAGGTAAAAATCGCAGTGGAAGCCATACTGAAGGGAAAGTTCCGGGTTAGACCACTCCGAAACAAGCGCGGCTTCCGGAAATTCGCGGTCAAGCATACCACGCACTTCTTTCCAAATAGCGCCGGTGCCGGATTTTTTCTCATCGTCATTTTTTACGAGGGAATCCGCCATGTCAACGCGGAACCCATCGCAGCCTTTTTCCAGCCAGAAGCGCATAACGTCTTCCATAGCCTTGCGGGTTGCAATGCAGTCTGGATGGTCACAGGGAAGCTGCCAGTCGGCATCAATTTTATGGAAGCCATAATTCAGCGCCGGCTGTGTGCTGAAAAAGTTTACCAGGTAGTTGCCGTTGCGGTTTGCGCGCCCGCTGATAAAGTGGTATTCCGGCGGGTAATCCCACACCGAGTTTGTCCAGATATAGCGGTTGGTGTACGCATTTTTTTCGGTTTTGCAGCTTTGCTGAAACCAGGAGTGCTCTTCTGAAGTATGGCCGGGCACAAGGTCAAGCAGAATCCGAATTCCTTTTTTGTGCGCTTCCGCAAACAGGCGGTAAAGGTCTTCGTTCGTGCCGTAGCGTGAAGCAACTTTTTTGTAGTCACGCACGTCGTAGCCAGCGTCACGAAAAGGTGAGTCAAAACAAGGATTAATCCACACCGCATTGCATCCAAGCCATTTTATGTAGTTCAGCTTTTCCGTAATGCCATTAATATCTCCAATGCCGTCACTGTTTGTGTCATAGAAACTCTGTGGATAGATTTCGTAAAAAACGGCGTCATTCAGCCATTCAGGCATTTTTTCATCCTCTTCCATTACGTTTTTAGTACAGTTTTTTTAATCATAACTTTTCCAAGCTGTTTCGTCAATAGATTTCGAAAATATATCTCTCGAAAAAATAGAGAAAAGGCTGGCTGCATTCTCATTAAGTTTAGGATTGCTTCGTCTAATCTGTTATTGACAGAAGCACTGGAAAGCATTACAATAGAGCGGTGTTTCGAAAACAAAGCGACAGAATGCAAAGAAAGGAAAAATCCAGATGAGCCAAATCAATTTTGAAAATGACCCGGTAAAGCTTGCGAATATTTACAATTCACCGGAATTTTCCGCTCGTTGCTTTGACGCGCAGCCGCTTGGAGCGTTCTGCAAACCGCAGTCCACGGATTTTCGCCTTTGGGCGCCTACAGCTGAGTCGGTTTTTTTGTGTTTGTACGAGCAGGGAAGCGGGGGAAAGGCACTCCGCAGGTTTCCGTTAAAGAAGATGGAGAATGGAACCTGGGAGTGTACAATCCCCCGCAGCCTAAGCGGAATTTATTATACTTATGAGGTCACAAATTTTGGTGTAACGGCAGAAACAGCCGACCCTTATGCTAAAGCTGCCGGAGTAAACGGACAGCGCAGCATGGTAGTAAACCTTGTGGAAACGAATCCAGATGGCTGGGAAGAAGATTCCTTTAGCAGACCGGAAAAGCAGACAGATGCGATCGTTTGGGAAGTGCATGTCGGCGATTTTTCCAATGACCCAAAGTGCGGTGTCCGCCCGGAATGGCGCGGCAGATACCTGGCTTTTACCGAGCAGAATACCACTTTGCCGGATGGCAAAACACCAACCTGTTTGAACTATCTGAAAAGGCTGGGTATTACTCATGTGCAGCTGATGCCGGTTTATGACTACGGCAGTATCGACGAAAGGAACTCGGGCACGTCTTTTAACTGGGGCTACGACCCGGTCAATTATAATGTGCCGGAAGGTTCATATTCTACCAATGCGCACTTAGGTGACGTCCGTATCCGTGAAATGAAACAGATGGTGCTGGCACTGCACCGTGCAGGTATTGGCGTGGTAATGGATGTGGTCTATAACCATACTTACCGCAGCGAGGACTCTTGTTTTCATAAGACGGTTCCCTATTATTATCACCGCGTAACGGCGGACGGCAGTTTTGCTGACGGATCGGCCTGCGGAAACGAGGTTGCCAGCGAGCGGCATATGTGTCGGAAATATATTATTGATTCCGTTCTTTACTGGGCGGAAGAATATCATATTGACGGCTTTCGTTTTGACCTGATGGGTCTTTTGGATGTTGAAACAATGAATGAAATCCGTATGGCTCTTGACGGCCTGCCGGGTGGAAAGAAGATTCTTATGTACGGTGAGCCGTGGAACGCCTCGGCACCGGCGATGGCGGAAGGAAGTGTTCCGGCAGATAAAAACCATGCCTGCAGTCTCGATTCCCGCATTGGTATTTTCAGCGACAGTACGCGTGATGCAATCCGCGGCGATGTGTTTCTGCGCCATAAAAAAGGATTTGTTCAGGGAAATACAGCGTTTACAAATGCGGTGAAGGCTTCGCTGCAGGGCTGGACGCAGCATACCTTTTCGAAACCACTGGTAAATTCTCCTTCACAGATTGTTTCCTACGTTTCGGTGCATGACAATCTTACTTTATGGGACAAACTGATTTCTTCTACAAAGCGCGGGCGTGACTATACTTCATACGATGAGAATATTGTGAAAATGAATCGGCTTTGCGCCGTACTGTATTTTATGGCGCAGGGCATACCACTTTTTCAGGCGGGCGAAGAGTTTGCGCGTACGAAACGAGGAATGGACAACAGTTTTCACGCTCCCCGCTCCCGGAATCGTCTGGAATGGAGCCGCGAAGCAGAGTTTTCCAGCCTTGTGCAGTATTACCTTGGTCTGATACAGATACGAAAGGCATATCCGGCTCTGCGTGACGCTTCGGTTCAGGCGGCAAAACGGATGTGCTTTGCCGATTCACCGGCCGGGACGGTGGCTTTTACACTTACCGGGGAATGCAAGACCATAGCTGTCTGTGTCAACGCGCTGCCAAGCGAGGTGACAGTTGTGTTGAAGACAGTTGTGAGGGAGTGGGATGTTTTGGCAGATGGAGAAAAGGCCGGCCTGGTTTCCCTGAGAAAAATCCATGGCAGCAGCATTTGCCTTTCCCCAAAGAATGCGATGATCCTTTGTGGATGAGCAGAAACATATTTCGCAAAACAGCGAAAATTTTGTTGGCGCTTCTTCCGTCAAAAGCTCGGTTTTAGGGCAATATTTTATCATGATGGCTGGCCATTAAAATAATAACTATAAAATAGCATGAAAAGTTGACCAAAAATTATTGACATTAACGGGAACCAATGCTATATTATAAACGTGCTAAGCGAAAAGTATTCGAAAATACATAGCGTTAAATTCGAATATCAGCTGCACTGTATTTAGGAGGTAATAGTACGATGACAAAAAAAGTTTGGCAGAGGGTTTCTGCAGGTTTTCTGGCGGCTGCACTCACAGTGGGTATGACAGCCTGCAGCAACGGCGGTTCCGCTTCATCGACGGCTCCTGCAAAGACTTCCAGCGCAACAGCTTCTTCAGAAATCGGCGAACAGGGTGCTAAGATTACACTTTGGGGTTCCGGCGATGACCAGAAGATGCTGAAAGAGATGGCGGCAGCTTTTGAAAAGAAATATGCTGCTAAAAATTACAAGGTAACCGTCAATGTGCAGGATGAAGACAAGGCAAAAGACGCCATTCTGAAAGATGTTGACGCAGCAGCCGATGTTTTCGATGTGGCGCATGACCAGCTGGGTGCGCTTGTTGAAGCAGGCGCTTGCTACCCGAACACAGTATTTGCCAATGACGTGAAGTCAAGCGACGATGCCAATGCCGTTCAGGCCGCAACTTACAAGAATCAGCTTTACGGTTATCCGCGTTCCATTCAGTCTATTTTCCTGTTTTACAACAAGAGCGTTCTCAGCGCCGATGATGTAAAGACCATGGAAGGTATGCTGAAAAAGGCAAAGGCTGCCGGCAAACAGTGCGGCTGGGATATGGGCAACCTTTATGATACCGCTCCGTTCTATATGGCGAACGGCGTTAAGCTCTTTGGCGACAAGGGCGACAATCCAAGCGGCAGCACATTCAACAGCCCCGAGGCTGTTGCAGTTGCTAAGAGTATTTCTACACTGAAAGCTCAAGGCATGAAAGACATTAACGACGGCGATGTTGTTGGTTTGCTGAAAAACGGTTCTGTTGTTGCACAGGCAACAGGTTCTTGGAAAGCAAATGATTTTAAAGCAGCGCTTGGCAGCAACTATGCAGTTGCAAAGCTTCCGACTTTGAACATCGGCGGCAGTGACAAGCAGATTGTTTCCTTCGCAGGCTATACGCTGTATCTTGTAAACTCTCATTCCAAATATCCGCAGGCATCTATGCAGCTTGCCAAATTCCTTACAACCCAGGAAAACCAGGTTACGGCATTTAAGGAACGTCAGGTTGTTCCGGCAAATACGAAAGCCGCGGCAGATCCTTCTGTAACAGGCGATGAAACAGTTGCTGCACAGCTTGCACAGGCAAAGACTTCTATTCCAATGCCTTCCATTACACAGATGAGCAACTTCTGGTCGCCTTCCAGCATGGCCTATACAAAAGATATTTTCAATGGCAAGATCAAAGAAGCAGACTTTCAGGCAAAGTTGAACGCTTGGAATGATTTGCTGAAGTCCACCGTTAAAAAATAATTCGTAGAACTTTTTGCACAGGTGCAGCTAAGCCTGGGAACGGGTTTAGCTGCATATATCTTTATGAATGATGAATAAATACTGGGGTGGTAATTTTGAAAACAGACGGCAAGGAAGGCAAAAAGCAAAATGCCGTGAAAAAGCCGAAGGTCACTTTTAATGATAAAGAGGCCGGTTCGTACTTTATTATGGGCTTTGCCAATCTGGTCAATCACCAAATTGTGAAAGGGCTTTTGTTTCTTTTCCTGGAAATTGCCTACATAGTCTTTATGGTAACAAAGGGCATAACATTAATACAGGGCCTATATACGCTTGGCACCAAAAAACAAGGATGGGCGACAATCTCAGGGCAACTTCTTCCGGTTTTGCAGAAGGGCGACAATTCCATGCTGTTCCTTATTTACGGAATTGCGGCGCTCGTTGTTACGGGCCTGTTTATCCTTCTGTACTTTTTGAATCTTTCCAGTGCTCGGCAGGTAATGATGATCCGCAAAAGCGGAAAGCGTCCTGTGAGCTTTCGCCATGATGTCCACGAGCTGGCAGACGGACGCTTCCATGTAACAATGCTTTCGCTTCCTGTTCTTGGAATCCTGTTTTTTACTGCTTTGCCGATTGTTTTCATGATCCTGATTGCATTTACAAACTACGACAGTGCGCATCAGGTCCCCGGTAACCTGTTCACATGGGTTGGGTTTTCCAACTTTGCAAGCCTCCTAGGTGGCAACCAGCTTCTTTCCGGCACATTTGGCCACGTTTTGGCATGGACGCTGGTTTGGGCTTTCTTCGCAACGTTTACCAACTACTTTCTTGGCATTATTGTTGCACTGATGATAAACAAGAAGGGAATCCGCTTTAAAGGAATGTGGCGTTCTATCCTTGTTACTACCATTGCAATTCCACAGTTTATCTCGCTGTTGGTTATGCAGAATATGTTTAACCTGTACGGCCCAATTAACCAGTTAATCATTTCTATGGGCGGCAGCCGTATCGATTTCCTTGGGGGTGACCCCGCAACCGCACGTATTGTGGTGTTGCTTGTAAACCTTTGGATTGGTATTCCGTATACGATGCTGATAACTTCCGGTATTCTGATGAACATTCCGCAGGAACTTTATGAATCTGCGAAAATGGACGGTGCTTCCCCAATCCAGATTTTCTTCAAGATTACACTGCCGTATGTTCTGTTTGTAACGGCGCCATACCTGATTACACAGTTTATCGGCAACCTGAATAACTTCAACGTCATCTTCCTTCTGACCGGCGGTGCGCCAAACACGACGGATTATTACCAGGCCGGCAAGACGGACTTGCTTGTTACATGGCTGTACAAACTGACTGTAAACAACTATGATTATAACCTTGCTTCCACCATTGGCATTCTGTCGTTTATTATCTGTGCGGTGTTCTCCCTTATTGCATATCACCACACTTCTTCTTACAGCAAGGAGGAGGAATTTCAATGAAACATTCAAACCAACGTATGCGAAAGCATGTCGCAAATGCTTTCATCTATCTGTTCCTGATAATTATTTCCGTCATATGGCTGATTCCGGTTCTGTGGGTTCTCGTTACGTCGTTTCGTGTTGAGGGCGGCTCCTTTACGGCGCAGTTTTTCCCGGAACACTGGACGCTGGACAATTATACGAAGCTTTGGAGCAACACGGTTTTCCCATTTAAAAATTGGTTTGTCAACACACTTTGGGTATCGTGTGCTTCCTGTGCTATCAGCACGTTTTTTACGCTTTCGGTGGCATACGTCATTTCCCGCCTTCGTTTTACATTTCGCAAGACATATATGAACCTTGCGATGATTCTTGGGATGTTCCCGGGCTTCATGTCAATGATCGCCGTGTACTTTATCCTGAAAGCGATTGGACTGACCCAGAACCTCTGGGCACTGGTGATTCAGTATTCAGCGGGCGCAGGCCTCGGTTTTTACATTGCCAAAGGCTTTTTTGACACGATTCCGCGGTCGCTGGATGAAGCGGCAAAAATAGATGGGGCAACGAATGCACAGGTGTTCCTGCACATTATTATGCCGAACTCCGGCCCGATTGTGGTGTATACAGCGCTGATGGCGTTCACGGCGCCTTGGGGCGACTTCATTTTCTCCAACGTCATCATGGGCGACAATTACAGCAAATGGACGGTTGCCATTGGTCTGTACCAGATGATTCAGAAGAATAATATTTACAACAACTTTACGCAGTTTAACGCCGCATGCGTGTGTATCGGTGTTCCTATTATGATTCTCTTCTTTGTACTGCAGAGGTTTTATGTGGAAGGAATCACGGGCGGCGCAGTCAAAGGTTAATTTTAGGCAAAAACAAGGCGCAGTTTTGCAACTGCGCTTTCTTTTTCGCCCGATTATTTTTGTACGGAGATGAATTATGATGAGCATAAGAGGAAAACGATTTATTGCCATAAGCCTTGCATTCCTTCTGGCAGTGCTCCCATGCGGCTGCGCAGGCAAAAAAGATACCAATACGAATACAGTCCCCAAAAGTAAATTTGGGTTTACCTGGGAAAATGCTTCCGTGTATTTTTTGCTGACCGACCGCTTCCGCAACGGAAATAAAGCCAATGACCATTCCTATGGCAGAAGCCTTGACCAAAACGGAAAACCGGTTTCCGGCTGGGAAGAAAGTGCCGGAAGTTTTCACGGCGGGGACTTTGCCGGGGTAACGCAGGAAATAAACGCTGGCTATTTTAACAAACTTGGCGTGAATGCAATCTGGATTACCCCTCCGTTTGAGCAGGTGCATGGCTTTCACTCAATGGATGGCCTTGCGTTTTATGCATACCACGGGTATTGGGCGCTTGATTTTACTCAGCCGGATGCAAACTATGGCACGAAGGAAGAGTTCCGCACGATGGTGGATGCGGCTCATAAGCACGGCATCCGAATTGTCATGGATGTTGTTCTGAACCACCCGGGCTATGCCACCATGAAAGATGCGGAAGAGTATGGCTTCGGCCAGTACAAAAATGACTGGAAATCGTATTATTTTGGTTCTCAATCCTCGCTAAGCAGTCAGGCGGAAAGCTCTTATGCCGACTATTCCTCTAAAAACTGGAACAGATGGTGGGGAAGCGACTGGGTTCGTACAGCTGAACCTTTTACAGGGTACGA
>JAEZFF010000041.1 GCA_023417635.1 Bacillota bacterium
ACAGGCGTCATTACGAGAACATTTCGCACCTCCTTACCGAAAAGCATCAGCGGGAATTAATAGAGTCTGGCAAAGATGAAAAAACCGCTGCCCGTACGGCGGGCAAAATGTCCAATGAAGATGCGCGTTTCGTGCTGCCTAATGCCTGCGAGACCAAGATGATCTGCACCTTTAACGCGCGGGAGCTGCTTCACTTTTTTTCACTGCGGTGCTGCAGCCGCGCCCAGTGGGAAATCCGCGAGGTGGCAAACCAGATGCTGAGCCTTGTTAAGCCGCTTGCGCCGGATATTTTTGTGAAAGCCGGGCCGGGATGTGTGCGCGGTGCCTGCCCTGAAGGAAAGATGTCCTGTGGGCGTGCGGAAGAGGTTCGCGCCTCTTATTTACAGAAACCGGTGAGCGAAAAATGAGAGGTAAGCTGATTACGGTGGAGGGCCTTGACGGAAGCGGAAAAACAACGCAGATGCAGCTGCTGGAAGATGCCCTGAATCAGCGCCGCCTCAAGTTTCGCCGCATGAAATTCCCCGTTTATGAACAGCCGTATTCCGCGCCGGTGCGGATGTACCTGAACGGCGAGTTTGGGCACAATCCAGGTGACGTAAACGCATATGCGGCTTCTACACTTTTTGCTGTAGACCGTTTTGCAAGCTACCGCCAGATGTGGGGAAAAGATTATGAAAATGGTGTGCCGATTTTTACCGACCGATACACGACTTCCAACATGATTTACCAAATGCCGAAGCTTCCGTGCGGCGGCTGGGAAAGTTTTCTTTGTTGGCTGAAAGACTTTGAGTATGGAAAACTTGGCCTCCCTGAGCCGGATTTGACCATTTACCTTGATATGCCGACGGATATTTCTCAAAAACTGCTGGACGGGCGCTACCGCGAAAACGGCGGCAGGAAAGATATTCACGAGAGCGACACGACCTACCTTCGTGCTTGCCGGAAGTGCGCGATGTTTTCCGCCGAACGCCTTGGCTGGCATGTGATTCCCTGCGCGGAAGGCGGCGCGCCGCGCAGTCGGGAAGCAGTCCATGAAGACTTGATGAAAGTCGTCTGCGTCTTTTTGGATTCCAATGATTGAATTTGCAAAGCCGGAAATGCAGCCGGCACTTTCGCTTCTTTGGCAGGAATGTTTTCACGACCCGGCGCAGTACCCGGATTTTTTTCTCAGCCGGATTTCGCTTTCACGGGACTGCCTCACTGATATTGAAAACGGGAAACTTGCCGCTGCGGTCTACTTTCTTCCTGCACAGATTTACACCGGGGAAAAGACGCTGCAGTCACATTATGTTTTTGCTGCGGCAACGACGCCCAGTTTTCGTTCCCGCGGGCTGATGTCGGCACTGCTTGCGCGAATGGCCGAGGAAGGCGCAAAACGCGGCGACTGTTTTTCAGCGGTGCTCCCTTCGGATGAAGGGCTGTACCGCTTTTATGCGGCAGCCGGCTACAGAAGCTTTTTCCGTGTGCGGCTTGTGGATGCCGCACGGGAACGCCTGCAGGCATTGGCAGATGGAAGCCTGTCATGCGTGTGCGCAGCTCCGGAACTAAGCTGCCTGAATGCCTGCCGCCGGCAGTTTCTTTCCAGCAACAGTGGATCGCTTTTATGGGATGACCGGATGCTTGGGGTTTCGCTTGCCGTGAGCCGCACGTATGGCGACCAACTTGTATGCGCAGGGGAAGGCGCAGCATTTTCTTATGCGCTGTGCCGCACGGAAGGCACGGTCTGCACAGTGCTGGAAATGGCGGCGGAAAGCAAGGCATGCCCGGCATTGCTGGCGGAAATTTTGGAAAAAGCCCCAGCGAAACATTACCGTTTCCGACTTCCTGTTGGAAACGGGCCATTTCCGGGCGAGGGAGAATTTGTGCCGTTCGGTATGCTGAAGCCGCTGGGCGGCAGAAGTCTTGCTGACGCCGGTGCACGCAGCCCTTACCTTGGCCTTGGCATGGATTAGCAGCGGAACGATAAAATACAGGAGGTTACCGGTTATGATTTATCTTTTTCTTGAAAAAGGGTTTGAAGAAGTGGAGGCCATGGCGCCGCTTGATCTTCTCCGCCGCGCGGGTGCCGAAGTAAAAACAGTTGGGGAAGGCGGGCGTACGGTGTTAAGTTCACACGGCGTGCCGGTCACGGCTGATATTGATGAAAACGGTATTTCGCTGAATGATATGGAAATGGTAATTCTTCCCGGCGGGCCCGGTACGAAGAACCATGAAAAATGCCTTGCCGTACGCAAAAGCCTTTCGTATTGTGCCGAAAACGGAAAATACATTGCGGCTATCTGTGCGGCACCGGCTGTCTTGGGACATTACGGTTTGCTGAAAGGCCACAGTGCCGTATGCTTTCCGGGCCATGAAGCGGAACTTGGCGCAAAAAATGTTTTATTTGACCCTGTCTGCGTCAGCGGTAAAATCATTACGGCGCGCGGTGCAGGAGTTGCGGTAGAGTTTGCCCTGAAACTGATCGAAATCCTTTACGGAGCCGAAAAATCACAGAGCATCAGGAAGAAAATTCAATGTATGTAAAAAATATTCGCGAAGTAAAAAATGATTTGCGTGCGCAGAGTCGCAGATTCCGCGACCATATGCCGTCGGAGCAAAAAGCCCTGTTTGATCGCAGAATCTGCAGCCGGTTTTTCGCCCTGCGGGAATATGCCAGCGCAGAACTGCTTTGCACCTATGTCAGTAAACCGATTGAGGTAGACACGGCTGCGCTTATTGCGCGGGTGCTTTCAGACGGAAAGCGGGTTGCTGTGCCGCGCTGCTTTCCGGAAACATTTGGGATGCAGTTTCATGAAATCACTTCCATGGATGACTTGCAGCCCGGTTGCTACGGGGTGCTGGAACCGGTTCCGGAACGGTGCCGCCCGGCGCGCCTTTCTGGTAAGGCTATCTGCATTGTGCCTGGCCTTAGCTTTGACAGCTGCGGTTACCGCCTCGGTTACGGCAAAGGCTATTACGACCGGTTCCTTTCGGGATTTTCTGGCCTTACGGTGGGGCTTTGCTACAGCCACTGTATGCGCTGGAACCTCCCGCACGGGTATTTTGACCGCCCAGTTGATATATTGGTAACGGAAAAATATATCCGGCGCGTAGGCGCTGCACAAGAGAAAGATCAGGAAACCCGCTGACACACTTGGGCCGGAAGCGGATTTCAGGAGGTTGAATATGAAAGACGAGCAGAATTTTGACCGGGAACGCCGGAAAAGAGTCCAGAACTTTCGGGTGAATATTTCAGAAGACGACCTGAAAGACCAAATCCCGGATACGGTCATCAGCAGCTACAGCGATCCGGCCAAAGCGGAAAAGGTTCGCGAAACCACCGGAACTGTGGCTTCAAGCCGCGCGCAGCTTGCCCATAAGCTGCGCAGTGAGGAAAAAGGCGGCCGCAACAAGAGCTTTTTCCGCATGATGTGGCTTTGCATGGTGCTGATGCTTTCCGTTCTGGCCGGAAAATATCTGGTCGTTGGCATCAACGACATGCTGGCCGTCGGCAGGCAGCCAGTCAATGTGACGGTGGATATTCCGAAGCACGCAACTTCCAAACAGGTTGCGCAGATTTTTTATCATTCCGGTGCTATTCAGGACCCCGATTTTTTTCTGTTCTTTGCTAAAATGACAAAAGCTCCGCAGACCTATGGCGGCGGCAGCTACCAGATTTCCACTTCTATGGATTACGAAGCGCTGATTCACTCCATTGAGTCGAACGAAAAACGTGTAGATACGGTAAAGGTAACGTTTTCAGAGGGTATGAATGCCCCCGAAATTGCCGCTAAGCTGGAGAAAAATGGCGTTTGTTCTGCTGCCGATGTTCTGCAGGCGTTTAACACCGACAAATTGAACAACGATTACGACTTCATTGGTGCGCTGAAAAATAACAATGTTCGTTATTATAAACTGGAAGGCTATCTTTTCCCGGATACCTATGAATTTTTTAAAAACGAAGACGCAAACGATGTTGTTGACAAAATGATAAACAACTGCAGCAACAAGCTGACCAAGCAGATCCGCGACAAGGCAAAGGCTAAGAATCTGACGATTGATCAACTGATGACATTGGCTTCCATGATTCAGGCAGAGGCCGCCGATAAAGAAGATATGTATAACGTTTCTTCTGTTTTCCACAATCGGCTGGAAAGCGGCAGCCGTTCGTTGGAACACCTGGATTCCGATCCAACGACGTTTTACCCTTACCGTCAGCAGGCGCTTGTACCCGCGGCACAGCGTAAGACGTACAAAAGCCGGTATGATACCTACACGGTGAAAGGCCTTCCGGCAGGCGCGGTGTGCAATCCGGGGCTTGACGCCATCAATGCGGCGTTGAACCCGGCAGACACAAGTTACTATTATTTCTGCCACAGTAAGAAGGGCAAGGCATATTATGCGAGAACCCTTGCCGGGCACGAAGAAAATCTGAAAGAAGCGGGGCTGAAGTGATGCATAGCAGAAAAACCGGTTTGCCGGAGCTGCTTTCTCCGGCAGGAGATCGCGAACGGCTGGAAGCCGCCATTCGTTTTGGCGCGGATGCCGTTTACCTGGCAGGCACGAAGTTCGGTATGCGCACGGCATCGCCAAATTTCAGCCCTGAGGCACTGGCTTCTGCTGTGGAGTACGCGCACAAAAATGGGGTGCGTGTTTACCTGACCTGCAATAATGTCATGCGCAATGAAGACTGTAACAGCTTGCCGGATTTTTTGCGTGGAGTGCAAAGCGCGGGTGTGGACGCGATGATTGTTACAGACTTTGGCGTAATGAGCCTAATGAAGAAATATGTTCCGGGCATGGAAATCCATATTTCCACACAGGCTGGGGTTGCAAATTGGGCCACAGCTAACGCTTTTTACCAGCTGGGGGCGAAGCGTGTTGTCCTTGCACGGGAGCTTTCTGTGGAAGAGATTGCAGAAATCCGCGCCAAAACTCCAAAAGAACTTGAACTTGAAGTTTTCGTTCACGGTGCCATGTGCGTTTCATTCTCTGGGCGGTGCCTGCTTTCCGAATATTTTACCGGGCGCGATGCAAACCGCGGTGACTGCACGCAGCCGTGCCGTTGGAAATATGCGCTGATGGAGCAGACTCGTCCCGGGCAGTATCTGCCAGTAAGTGAAGATGGGGAAGGGACTTATATCCTCAATTCGCGTGACCTGAACCTCATCAGGCAGATTCCTAAACTTGTTCAGGCAGGCGTTGCAAGCCTTAAAATCGAGGGGCGGGCAAAGTCCGCCTACTATGCCGCCGTTACAGCAAACGCTTACCGCCGCGCTTTGGATGCGTACGCAGAAGACCCGGAAGCACCGCTGCCGGAATGGATTCCGCAGGAACTGGAGAAAATCAGCCACCGTGAGTACAGCACGGGCTTTTTCTGCGGCGGAACGCCGGGGCAGGTTTATGAAACCGGCGGATATGTGCGTGGGTGGGAAGTCATAGCGGTTTGCCGCGGAATGCGCGGTGGCTATGCGGTGCTTTCCCAGCGCAACCGCTTTTTCAGAGGTGATACTGCAGATGTGCTGGAACCGGGCACGGTGCCTTATGAAGTTCCGTTGGAAGAAATTTTCGACGCGGAGCAAAACCCGCTGGAATGTGCCAACCACGCGGAGATGACCGTTCTTTTGCGGACGGAGCATCCCATTGCAGAAGGTGCGCTTCTTCGGAAAAAAATAAATGACTGACTAAAAGCCTTCTTCTCCGGCAAAAATACTTCCGGAGAGGGGGGCTTCCTTTTATGTATAAACGCACAGCGCAGCTTTTTGCGCTTTTCCTTTTTGCACTTTTTTTCAGCATCCTGGCTGTTTACCGTATCTCCTGCGGCCTTGGGCCTGGCCTTGCCGAGGCTGCTGCCGAGCAGCAGACCGACACGCTCACCGTTGCCGCTTCACGCGGAACAATTTATGACTGCCACATGGATGCCCTGACGGGTGATGGGAATACCGAATATTCCGCAGCGGTAGTGCCGGGTTCAGATGCTGCTGTAGCCTTGAACCGGATTTTGCCGGAAACCGAGAAGCGTGCGGCTGGTCTGCTGATTCAGAAGGGATGTCCCTTTACGCTGAAACTTCCGGCTGCGGTAAAAGCTTCCGGCATTAATGTGTTCCCGGTAAAAAAGCGGTATGCGGATGCCCAGACTGCCGTACACGTTCTGGGCTACCTTGACGGTTCCGGGAAAGGTGCATCCGGCATTGAAAAAGCTTTTGATCGTCAGCTCTCCCGTTTTAGCGGAAAGATAGCGGTTACTTACCCGGTGGATGCAGTGGGGCATATTCTTTCGCAGAAAAACCGTACGGTGCTCGACACAACCCACCGTTCCCGGGCTGGAGTGGTGCTGACGCTCGACCGCTCCATGCAGCAGCTTGCGGAAAAAGCCGCGGCAAAATATCTGAAAAAAGGCGCTGTCGTGGTGCTGGAAGTGCCAAGCGGCAAAATTCGCGCTATGGCAAGCGTCCCGGCTTTTTCGCCGAACAGCGTTGCTTCGGCACTGCACGGAGATGGTTCTCCTATGCTGAATCGCGCGGCTTCGGCTTACAGCGTCGGCTCCGTGTTTAAAATTGCTGCCGCTGCCGCCGCACTTGAGTATGGTATTTCGCCAAACCAGACCTTTACCTGCACGGGAGCTATCAAGGTAGACGGCCAGGAGTTTCATTGCTTCGACGGCGAAAGCCATGGAAAAGAGAATATGCAGCAGGCGATCACAAATTCCTGCAACACCTATTTTGTTCATCTGATGCAGGAAGTCCCGCAGGCTGATTTTCTCAGCATGGCGCAAAAGCTCGGATTCGGCACGGCATACCCCATTGCCCCGGGTGTTGTTCCAGATGCGGGTGTTCTCCCGGATTTAAAAAGCCTTTCCGTTCCGCGCGCGCTTGCTAACTTTTCTTTCGGGCAAGGCACTTTGACTGCTACGCCGCTGCAGGTTGCCGCCATGATGAATGCAGTGGCTTCCGACGGAACTTTTACACAGCCAATGCTTTATGAGGGGCTGGTAGACGAGCATAAGAATTTTACCGAAAAAGCAGAAACACCTAAAAGTGAACGCACAATGTCCGCACACACGGCCAGCTTGCTGCGGAGTTTTATGAAAAGTTCCATCGAGATGGGCACAAGCCGCAAGGGCAAGCCGGATTATGGAACGGCGGGCGCCAAAACCGCAACGGCGCAGACGGGAGTCTTTATAAATGGCACAGAGCAGGTAGAATCCTGGTTTGCGGGGATTTACCCTTATGAAAACCCAAAGTACGTTGTTGTAGTCTTTGCCGAGGGCGGCGACGGCGGCGGTACGACCTGCGGGCCGGTGTTCCGCATGATTGCCGACGGCCTTTACGGCTATACGCTGAACTGATGCTATTAACGAGGCGAAGTTTTGCATAGTTTGCATAGAAGGAATTGACTTTTTGCTTCAGCCGGGCTATACTTAAACCGTATTTGAACAAAAAGCACAGACGGGCAAAAGGGCATTCAGATTCTGCTCCAGAGAGGGAACCGGCGGTGGAAGGTTTCCGCAGAAGCAGTGCCCAGCCGGCCCCGAGCTCCGCTTCGTTGAGAAGCGGCGTCTTTCCCGCGTTAAGGGTCTTTAAGTGGCGCCGTTTACGGCGCAATTTGGGTGGTACCACGGATTTTTCCGTCCCATGAGGACGGGAGAGTCTTATTTTTTTGTGCAGGCTTTCAGCTTGCAGTGGAAATGGAGTAAAAAGTATGAAATGGACAGGGCTCAATGAACTTCGCGAAATGTATCTGTCGTTTTTCGAGTCGAAAGGGCACCTTCGGCTGCCAAGTTTTTCGCTGATACCGAAAGACGACAACAGCCTGCTGCTGATTAATTCCGGCATGGCGCCAATGAAGAAGTACTTCACCGGCGAAGTGACGCCGCCGCGCAAACGCGTTACGACCTGCCAGAAATGCATCCGCACCGGTGACATTGACAACGTTGGCATTACAGACCGCCACGGCACTTTTTTTGAGATGCTGGGCAACTTTTCGTTCGGCGATTATTTTAAGCATGAGGCCACAGCGTGGGCATGGGAATTCTGCACAAAGGTACTGGAGCTTCCGGAGGACAAGCTGTGGGTCACAATTTATGAGGATGACGATGAAGCTTTCGGCATCTGGACGAAGGAAGTCGGCGTTGACGCGTCGCACATTGTGCGCCTTGGCAAAGAAGATAACTTTTGGGAGCATGG
>JAEZFF010000108.1 GCA_023417635.1 Bacillota bacterium
ATTCGGAATTTCTCGTATTGCGTTCCGCGAACTGGCTTATAAAGGTGAGATTCCGGGCGTCAGGAAAGCAAGCTGGTAAATTGTAAGAATATGATAAGCGCTCACAGCACCAGGCAAATCACTGCCGGGGCTGTGAGCGCTTTTTTATATTACTTTTAAACAGGCGAAAAAACATATTCGGTTCCGGAAGAAGAAAACACCTGCTCCGTGTGAATCTGAAAGACTTTATCAATCAGCCCAGACTTGCACACATCATCCGGAGAACCGCAGCCTTCCAGTTTGCCCTGGTTCATCACCAGTACCTGGTCTGCATATTTCAGGGCGAAATTTAAGTCATGCAGAACAGTAATAATCGTTTTTCCCTGCCGCTTCAGGCCTTGTATCAGTTCCATTAATTCGAATTGATGATGAATATCCAAATAGGTAGTTGGCTCATCTAACAGAATGGCGTCGGTATCCTGAGCAATCAGCATGGCAATATAAACTTTTTGCCTTTCTCCGCCGGAAAGCGAGTCCATGGGGATGTTACGGTATTTCTCGGTCTCCGTCAGCATCAGCGCTTTTTCAGATGCTTCATAGTCTTTTTTTGAGTATCGCCGTGAATAAGGAAGGTAAGGATACCTGCCATGCAAAACCAGCTGCCCGGCAGACATATGCGGTACGCTGCGGATTTGCGGCAAAAATGATACTTTTTGAGCAAACTCTTTTCGGGGCAGAGGCGAAACATCAGAGCCGTTCCATGTGACTTGACCGGAAACCGGTTTTAGGAGCCTTACCATGAGTTTTAAAAGGGTACTTTTCCCGCAGCCGTTAGGGCCGACAATCACCGAAATTTCATTTTCCCTGAATTTGGCGTTTATATTTTTTACCTTGTTTTCCCCATTGTACCCGCCAGTCAAGTTCCGTAATTCAAGCATTGATGTGCCTCCTTTTGGTGAGCAAAAGCCACAGAAAAAAGGGCCCCCCCAGAAAAGACATGATAATTCCAACCGGCAGCTCAAATGGAGCAAAAAGCAGACGTGCCAAAAGATCGCATGCGGTAACAAAAATCGCGCCTGCAAAAATGCAGGCCACAATTACTTTTTTATGATCCTCACCGACAAAAAGACGTACGCAGTGAGGAACCATTAAACCGACAAAACCTAAAAGGCCTGCAAAGCTGACTGCGGCTCCCGCTAAAACAGCCGCTGTGATCAATAAAACGAAACGGTATGCTTTCACATTCATACCAAGGGAATGCGCAGAGTCTTCTCCTAAAGAAAGTACATTCATTTCTCCGCTGAACACAAGAGAAAAAATTAATCCAAGGATGATATAGGCTCCGGCAAAGTGAAGGCTGTCTTTTGTTACATAAGACAGCCCTCCCATCATGTAGTTGCTGGAGCCTACCATTACATCAGGGAAAAATTCTTTCATTGTGTTAATTCCTGCCGTTAAAATACTTCCAATTGCAACACCGGTCAGGATGATTGTAATTTTTGAAGCATTTATTTTCATTGCGAGAGCTGAAACGGCAAGGGCAGTAAGGAAAGCGCCGGCAAAAGCTGCCGGCGGTAAAAGCCACGCTTTTGCAGGAAACAGCACCATGCAGAGCATCGTGGCAAACCCGGCGCCCGAATTGATTCCTATAATATTAGGGCTTGCAAGCGCATTGTTGAGAACTGCCTGAATTATTGCCCCGGAAACCGCCAGGGCGCTTCCCGCAAGCACAGCGGCTATTGTTCGTGGAAAACGAACATACATCAGGATGCGGTAAGCTGCACTGGATTTGTCGCTTCCCTTTATGATGCCTAAGAGCTGCGCTGGAGTGATTGTGACAGAACCGAGCAGAAGGCTGAGGATGACAACCGCTGCTAAAACCAGCGGAAGGATGGCAAGCCATGTCCTGCTTTTGAAATGCCGCGAAGCGGTGCTGCGGCGTTCAGCCCCCATACAGGAGCTTCGAAAGATATTCATAGCTTTCACCCCATCTGGCGTTCGGCTTGTAATGAAATAAATTCTGAGGGATTACATAGTATTTTTTGTTTTTTACCGCTTTTAGCCCGGCCCATGCGGGGTTGGACTGAAACTGCCGGTCAATCAGGTTCAGTGCCTTTTTCTCGTCTGTTCCCATCACAACCACAAAAATATCGTCTGGATTTGACTGAATGACAGCATCCAGGCTTAAATCTTTCAGCAAGCTTTTGTTGCTGTCTGCAATATTTTTAGCCCCTAAATCTTTCAGCGTTGCTCCAGTCATACTGCTGGAGTTTAAAGCTTTGTAGCCAGTGGAATAGGCCCGTATGAACAGCACATTTGGTGATCCTTTGCCAGCGGTTCCGGCGATTGCCGTGTCAATCTGCTTCTTTACCGCCAGACCGTTTTTTTCATACAGGTCGGGCCGCGAAGTGATTTTGGTGCAAATCTGCAGCATCTTTTGGTAATCGCCGAACAGGTTTACCCGAAAGCAGGCCGCGTTTAAACCCGCCTGCCGCAGTGCTTTGCACAGCTTAACGTGCGCCGGGGTATCAGCCGATAAAATAATAAAATCTGGCTTTAAAGAAATTATTTTTTCCATGCTTGGGTTTGTAAAATCACCGAGATTTACAACACTTTTGCTCAGATTCAAATCGTGCCCCGTATAGGCGTCGCTGCTCACGCCGACGAGTGAACCGCCGGCGTCCAGCCATGTTTCCGCAAAACTTCCCATCAGTGCAATTACGCGCTTGGCGGATGTTACTTCTACTTTGTTTCCAATGGCGTCTGTAAATACTGTACTATTCTGAGTGCTTGGCGGCACTGGAGAAGTCTGTGCTGATGCACAGGATGTAAGAAGCCCAACCGAAAGAAGCAGCAGGCAGAAGGCAGAAGCAACTCTGTGCCGGATACTGATTTTCTTCTTCGTCAGCATGTTGCCCCGCCTGTTAAGTGAAGTTTTGCATCCAGAATTTCCTGCTTCCTGCTTAGAACATCGCCGGAAAGCAACTCTTCAGCAACGGTTTCAAAGCCAAGGCGTTCCACCATTTGAGCAAATCTCTCGCCTGTTTTTCCTTTTTCACGGTATAGAAGGATTGCTTTTTCAATGGTATCCAGCGCTTCTTCTTTGGAAGGAAACACCTTATTCAGAGCGTTTCCTCTGGCGACCTTTTTGCCCCAGCGCCCGCCGATATAAATTTTATAGCCCTGCGTGCCGCCGTCGATTGCGTCAAAATTGCATTTTCCAACACATCTTCCGCAGTTATTGCAGACCTTTGGGTCAATGTGAAGTACACCGTCTGTAACTTTGGCGGCGGACATCGGGCACGCTGCTTCCACAGAGCATTTTCTGCAACCGTTGCAGGCATCTTCATCGAAATTCGGAATCATCTGGCCAATAATTCCAACATCATTCAGGTCCGGCTTTACGCAGTTATTCGGGCACCCTCCCACTGCAATCTTAAATTTATGCGGGAGCTTTACATCGTGGTATCCCTCATAAAACCGTTCGTGTATTTCTTTTGACAGCGCAAATGTATCAATCAGCCCATACTGGCAGGTTGTACCCTTGCAGGACACAACGGGCCGTACTTTAGAACCTGTGCCGCCCGTAGCCATGCCTTCTTTTGCAAGGCAGGCCCTGAAATCTTCAATTTTATCATACGGGATGCCCTGTACTTCAACGGTCAGCCGTGTCGTGAGACACACATTGCCGCTGCCAAAATGTTCAGCTGCTTCCCCTATACTTTTAAGCTGCGCTGCATTCAGTACGCCGTTTTCCGTAATAATACGGGCGGAAAAATTGTCGGTTCCTTTGTTATTTAAAAACCCAAGGGCTTTTACTCTTTTTTCATCTTCCGGTTTGATTGTTAATGCTGCCATAATCGTTTCTCCTTTTATTTCACGAGGTATTGTTTGTTAAAGGTAAATCCGCCTTCGAGCACTTTGGTGTTTTTATAGCCGTAATACTTCAGCCTGTTTTGTAAAAGATAGGCTCGTTTCCCTCTCGTACACACCAACAGCAGTTTGGTATCTACAGGGAACTGGGGCAGGACTCCATTCACTTTTGTCAAATCCACATACTCTGCATTTGGTATTGCCGGTGAGGCAGAAGTGTCAATGATTTGATAATCGTCGGCCTGATGCTCCCTGAAGTTTTTCGGCGTAACGGTTTCGAGTGTTCCCTCTATCTTATTGCGCAGGATATTGGCTGCGTGCGCTATGGGGTGAATTGCTGTAGAAAACGGCGGAGCATAGGAAAAGTCCATACTTTGAAGCTGTTCCAGAGAAGCACCCAGCGAGATAGCCGTAACCGCCACGTCGACCACTTTGTCGACAGCGCCTTTTCCAAGAACCTGTATGCCCAGTAATTGGCTCGTTTTCCGGTCTGCGGTCATTTTTATGATGAAGTTCCCGGAACCCGGGTAATAATGAGCTTTATCGTCTACCACCGCAATGACAGAAACTGCATCGTACTCCGCTTTTTCTGCATCGGCTTCCGTCAGGCCAGTGCGCCCGGCATTCATCCCTGGCAGCTTTACGACGCTTGTCCCAAGTACACCGGGGTACTGTACCGGTTTGCCTGAAATCTGCAGCGCAGCAAGGCGCCCTTCAATATTTGCAGAAGAACCCATCGGTGACCAAAACGCTTTCTGCGTTATCCGGTTTGTCACACAGGCACAGTCGCCCAGCGCATAAATATCAGGGTCATTTGTCCGAAACTGCCGGTTGACTTTCACTGTTTTGTTTGGCATCAGCTCAATTCCGGAGCCGTCTAAATATGCCGTATTGGGACGGATACCCAAAGCAAGTATGACCGCGTCTGCTTTCATGGCACGGTGATTTGTCTGAATCTTTTCCACATGGGTGCTGCCGAGAATTGCTTCCAGCTTGGTTTCTGTAAAAACCGGAATACTGTTTTCTGCCAGGTGATCCATGATGTAGTCGCTGATTTCCGTATCATAGCCGGGTAAAATGTGCGGGAGCATATCAATTACAGAAACTTTTACGCCAAGATTCAGCAGGTTTTCAGCAATTTCCAGGCCAATGAACCCGCCGCCAACAACGGCCACACGCTTTACTGCCTCTGTTTCGAGGTACGAGCGGAGTGAAACAGCGTCTTCCGGTGTGCGCATATAAAACACGCCCCGCAGGCTGCTTCCTTCAATCTTTGGGCGGATAGACGATGCCCCAGAGGAAAGAATAAGTTTGTCATAGTGGTAAGTATTCTGTTCGCCAGTGCGAAGGTTCGTTGCATAGACTTCTTTTTTGCTGCGGTCTAGGCTGGTTACTTCAGTTTCTGTCAGCACATCCACACCGGTTAATGCAGAAAACTGCTTTGGGGTATTTACAATCAGCTGCTCCTTCTGTTCAATTAATTTTCCAACATAATAGGGCAGGCCGCATCCTGCGTAAGAAATTTCTTTCCCCTTTGTCAAAATAGTAATCTCTGAACCACGGTTTTCTCTTTTTAATTTAGCGGCCGCTTTTGTACCGGCAGCCACACCGCCAATAATCAAAATTTTCATAATCATGCGCCTCTTTCATGGATTTCGGATTTATACAAATTATAGCTCTTGTACATTAATTATAAAAGTGATATTATATGATATAAATAATCGGAAAAACCGATTGATAGAAAGAAAATTGAACCTATGACAATTCGACATCTAAAAATATTTCTCAAAGTGGCGGAAACTCAAAATATGACATTAGCTGCTTCCCAGCTGTATTTGGCGCAGTCAACCGTCAGCCAGGCAATTCGGGAATTGGAAGAGCATTATGGGGTGGCCTTGTTTTCCAGACTTTCCAAAAGGCTGTATATCACTGCAGCCGGAAAGGACCTGCGGGTATATGCGCGCACGGTTGTCGCAAAGTTTGACCAGTTGGAATCTTTCATGCGGAAAGACAGCCAAGTTGAGCATTTACGTCTTGGCACAACCATTACGGTAGCTTCTTGCCTTTTGCCTTCCATACTAAATCAGCTGGAAGAGCACTGCCCCCATACGGAATGTTTTTCGCTGACGGCAAACACAGCAAAGATTGAGGAAAAAATATTGAAAAATGAACTGGATGTCGGAATTGTAGAAGGAAATATTAAAAGTGCGGATTTGATTTGCCAGCCTCTCGTGGATGATTCTTTGGTTCTTGCGTGTTCTGCAGAGCATCCGCTTGCGTCAAAAAAAGAAGTTACGGCAGCAGATATTGAATCGTACCCATTTGTCATGAGAGAAGCCGGGAGCGGCACAAGAGAATTGTTTGTAAATTCTCTGAAACAAAAGGGTATTTCAATTCAGGTTAAAGTGGAAGCACCGTTTCCAGAGGCAATGCGCAACGCAATTTTACAAAACGGGTGCTTAGCAGTCATATCAATCCGGCTTTTGGAAAATGAAATCAAGAATGGAACTGTTAAAATATTTCGGAATCGTTCCGGAGAGTGGAACAGAACTTTTAAGTTGGTTTACCATAAAGATACATTTGTGACTGAATCCATCTCTTATTTATCTCATCTGCTCCAAAAATATAAAAATCCGGATTATCTGCAAACACCAGGTGACGGCTTCTTAACACTGTAAACAGCCATGTTTTCATGTCATTCATTGACTTTGTATTTTAACGATAGTAAACTTGGATTATCAATTTGGCCTGTAAAATGGAGCTGATAAAATTGGCCAGACCTACAAAGTGGAGAAA